>JAEURX010000052.1 GCA_016788885.1 Nitrospira sp.
ATGAACAAGCTTTCTCTCCTACCGTCGTCATGCGCGGCACGCGTCCATCTCTTGACTGCAATCGGGACGGTCGGTAAGATCACGCACGAATTGCCACACCACGTGCCACGTTAACAATCAGCAGGACTCACACCCATCCAGCCGTCAGCTCCGACTGCATGATCGAAGTTCGCAACATCACGAAACGGTATGGGCACCTTACGGCGATCGACCGGGTGACCTTTCGCGTCGACAAGGGAGAAGTTCTGGCCTTTTTGGGACCGAACGGCGCGGGGAAAACAACCACCATGCGGATTCTCACCTCCTTCATTCCTGCGACAGAAGGCACCGCACAGGTGGCGGGCTTCGACTGCGCGGAGCAGCCGGAGGAGGTCAAGAAACGTATCGGCTATCTCCCCGAGACCCCCCCGGTGTACCAAGAATTGACGGTGGCCGAATATCTGGACTTCGTCGGCAAGCTTCGGGGATTTAGTGGAGCAGAGTTGACCAAAGCCATAGATCGCGTGATGGAGCGGCTGGCCTTGGGCTCCGTTCGACACCGACTCATCGCCAACCTGTCACGCGGCTATCGACAGCGTGTCGGACTCGCACAAGCGCTGATTCACGATCCACCCGTCCTGATTCTGGACGAACCGACCGTCGGTCTCGACCCGAAGCAGATCATTGAAATCCGAGAATTGATAAAAAGTCTAGCCGGCTCACACTCAGTCATCTTGAGCACGCACATCCTTCCGGAGGCCACGGCGGTCTGTCAGCGCGTCGTGATCATCAATGGCGGACGCATCGTCGCCGAGGATACCCCGGACCAACTCTCTGCCCGACTTCGCCGGTCGGAAAAAATCAGCGTCACGCTCAAGGCCCCACCCGCCAATGTGCTGGAACGGTTCCGCGCCGTCGCGGGAGTTGAACATGTCTTAGCGACCGCCGATCCCCACACGATTCTCATCGAATGTGCGCTCGGTCTCGACATTCGGGAAGCAGTTGCGAGTTTTGCTGTGGGACAGGGATGGGGACTGCTCGAGTTGAAACCACTTTCCATGACCCTTGAGGACGTCTTCCTTCGGCTGACTCAGCGCGAGGACGCACCATCCGAACCACGCGAGACGGCGGGAGGGGAGCACCATAGCTGATGCCACCCGTTCACGCCATCATCAGGAAGGAATTGCGCTCCTATTTCGTTTCCCCGATCGTCTATGTTGTGGGCGGGGTGTTCCTGCTGACCTTCGGATTCCTCGCCTATCTCTATATTGTGTTTACAGGAGCGCAAGCCATCCAGTTGACGCAAATGCAAGGCGGCCCCGCGCAGATCAATCTGAACGACCTCGTCTTCCGCAACCTCTTTGCCAGCATGCGGTTCGTGCTGCTGTTGATCTTACCCATCCTCACCATGCGACTGCTGGCCGAGGAGCGCAAGCTTCGAACTTTTGAATTTCTGATGACCGCACCGATACGGGTCAGCGAAATCATCGTCGGGAAATTTATCAGCGTCTACCTTGTCTTCATCGGGATGCTGGCGCTCACCACCCTGGTTCCCCTCACACTGGCTCTCTTTAGCGATTTCGACTGGTATCCCGTGCTCACCGGCTATCTCGGCTTGACGCTCCTGGGCGGGTTTTTTCTAGCTGTCGGCCTCTTTGCTTCCTCCATTACCGAAAATCAAATTGTGGCCGCCTTCACCAGCTTCGGGCTGCTGCTCATGTGCTGGTTGCTGGCCGGACTTGGCTCGCTCCTAGGAGACACCCCCGCCGGGCAGGTGGTCTCCTACCTGTCCTTCATGGAGCACTACGACCATTTAGTTCGCGGCCTGATCGATACACAAGACCTGGTGTATTACGTGAGCGGAACGGTGCTGATGCTGTTCCTTGCCCACCGCATTGTGGATGCCTCACGATGGAAATGACGCGCACCCCCCTTCCCATCGGCGCGATCGGCACCGGTCTAGCTATCGCCGGTGTGATTGCGTACTCCCTGGCTCCGGATAAGCTGTGGCTGGTCACGCTCTTGGAAGGCCTTGCGCTCGCCTCTCTGATCTGGGCACTTGCCACTCATTTTGATCGCCTCAAACGATTCTCGTCCCAACGATCCACACGCCTGGGCGCCAACAGTGCGCTGATGGTCGCGCTCTTTCTGGCAATTGTGGGCATCGTAAACTTCCTCGCCGTCCGGCACTCGATTCGCTGGGATTTTTCCGAAAACCAAAATTACACGCTCGCCCCCGAAACCTATCGCGTCCTGCGCAATCTCCCGCGAGAGATCAGCGTAACCGTGTTTACGCGGGAAAAAGACCCCGGGTACCAAGCCTATAAGGAACGCTTGGACAGCTATCGGCAAGCCAGTCCCAAGTTGACCGTTCAATTCATCGACCCGGAGCGCCAGCCAAAAGTCGCGCAGAATTACGGCGTCACCCGCACCGACGTGGCCATCTTCGAAAGTGGCCCGCAATCGGTTCGCATTACCTCGCCGGCAGAAGTAGAGATCACCGGCGCACTCGTGCGGGTCTCCAAGGACGCAAAAAAGCGCATCGTCTTTTTGGAAGGTCATGGCGAACGAAGCCTGGAAGACAAAGACCGCGGTGGAATGGCCCTCACCAAGGAAGTCTTGGAGAAGCAGGGCTACGACGTCGGCACCGTCACGCTGCTGCAAGAACCATCGGTACCGGGCAACACAGATGTCTTGATCGTCGCAGGCCCCCGACGCGCCGTCACCAAGGAAGAGAAGGAACGGATTCAAGCCTACGTCGCGCAGGGTGGCCACCTCCTTATGTTGCTCGATCCGGACACGCAATCGAACATGGATGACCTGCTCAAAGTCTGGGGGCTGGAACTAGGGCCGGGAGTCCTCGTCGATCTACAGGACCGGCTCGCACAGGGCGACCTGACGGCGCTACTGGTCCGCACGTTTACCGACCATGAAATTACCCACGAACTCACCGCCGCGGTCTTGTTTCCCTTGGCCCGCCATCTGATTTTTCACGAAGAGCAGGGAAAGGATTGGGACTACGTGCCCTTGGCGCGCACATCACCACGAAGCTGGGCAGAAACCGATATGAAGGGTCGGGTCGTCAGCTATGACGAAAAAGCAGATGTGCAAGGGCCGTTGGCGCTGGCCGCCGCCTTAACCCCTAAGCAAGCTCCCGAGGAAGGCAAGCCACGTCCCGCCGTCGTTGTCGTCGGCAATTCCGCCTTCGCCAGCAACGGGTTCATTAACTTCGTCGGAAACAGCGATTTCTTTCAACGCACGGTCGGATGGCTCTCGGAAGAACGCGACCTCATTTCGCTCACACCAAAAGACCCGGCGGTTCGACCGTTCACGCCCAACCCGCTCCAGGAGCGGATTCTGCTCTACGTTCAGGTCATCTTCCTCCCGGCCATGACCGTGCTCTGCGGCCTCCTGGTCTGGCGGAAGCGGCGTCGTCTCTAGGTCATGGCGCGCTATTGGCCGACAGTACTTTTGGCAGGCGTCCTTGCAGGGCTTGGCCTGTACCTCTACTTCGTCGAACTGCCTGAACAACGCACAGAACTCGTCAGCGCCACCCAGGCTAAGCAAATCCTGCCGTTTGAGCAAGCCCAGATCACCGCCTTACGCGTCCGCAGCCATTCCGGGGAAGTCGTACTCAGCCAGACACCCGGCCGCCCCTGGGGCATCACTGCGCCGATTCAAACCGACGCTGATCAACGCCAGGTCCAGGCCCTCGTCCGTGCGCTCGTGACGGGGAAAGTCTCGCGGCTGGTCGAAACCCATCCGGTCTCGTTGACGCCGTTCGGTCTGGATCACCCATCCACCGTTGTGACCGTGACCGCTGGGGATCGCAACGAAACGCTCTCGATCGGAGACGCCGGCCCCCTCTCCTCGACACTGTATGTCCTGAGAGCGTCGGACGAGGCTGTGCTCCTAACCGACCTGGCCCCAAAGGACTTTCTGAACCGAACGCTTCTGTCGTTCCGGCGGAAAGAATTGTTGCAATTCAATCAACAGGAGGCGGAGCAACTCCGTCTGACCTACCCCACAACGGAAATCGTGCTGTACGGAATTGAGGAGAAGCCCAAGAAAAAGTGGAAGATCCGTTACCCGATCGAGGCTGAGGCCGATCGCACGGAAGTCCAGGCGCTCCTCTTTCGATTGGAAGACCTCAAGGCCCTGGCCATTGTTGATCCCGGTCCTGAGCGAGAACAGCTCGCGCCGTTACTCACCAAGCCCAAGGTGAAAGTCACCGTGCACGCAGCCGGAACCGACCAAATCATTCGCCTCTTTCAACCGGATCCGGCCAGCGGCGAAGCCTATGCGCAAACCGCGGCAGAAGGTCCCATCTACAAAATCAGTCCCTCTATTATTAAGGAATTGACCAAAGACCTGTTCGCGCTTCAGGACAAGCGGCTACTCGGGGTAGAGACTAGCGACATCGCCCTGCTCTCCATCAAAACACGCGAGGAACAATACACTCTGGTTCATGACCGGGACGGATGGATGCTCGAGGATCAGCCGACCGAAAAACTGCGGCAAGACGTGACTGATCTGCTGGTCAGCCGGATCGTCAATCTTCCAGCCGAAGAACGTGTCCTCAAACAAGTTGGCCCGTTAGCGCCTTACGGACTGGTCGCCCCGGTCGCGGAATTTGTCGCCACCGGAAAAGACGGCCGTGTTGCGGGACGCCTCGCCCTCGGCAATCAATCCGGCGGGCTCCTCTATGCCATCGGCCACCGAATCCCAGGCATCTTTCAGGTGCGCCCCGACCTCCTGACCCAGATTCCTTCCCGGTTGGCACTGCTTGCCAGCGTCCCGGCAACATCCCACTAAACGCTACCAGAGGTGTTTCCAGGAAGAGGAGGAATATGCTACTGTGCGCCCATCGCTCTTGATCAAGGAGGATCCTTCAATGATGTACTCGCGTTTCCACGGTGCCGTTGTTCTGTCCTTATCTCTGCTCTTGCTGAGTGCCTGTGCGACGGAAGAAACCATGACCAGCAGCGGATCGACGCAAGCCGCATCGGCGAGTGGATCGATGAAAGCAGCCGCCACGCAAGCGTACGACTCCCTCCAGTCCTGCCTGAGCCGCATTCCATCCGGGGGCACGGCGGGGACGCGCATGATTGCCGAAGAAAGTTGCAAGAGAGACGAAACACTCCGCCAAGCCATTGCGGGTAACGCCGCAGCGAAGAGCGGGAACCGCGCCGCGGCCGGTGCTGCCGGCGATAGTTTGGAAGCCTGCATGGCGCGCATCCCGAAAGACGGGTCGGTTGGGCAGCGGATGCTGGCCGAAGAGAGCTGCAAGCGCGACCAGGCCAACCAGCGGTAATCTGACTTCCAAGTCGATCTCCGACGCGCCTCCGAAGGTGACCATGCCCTTCGGAGGCATGCCTCGCTGTAGACAATCTCACCGGCTTTCAGTATCGTACGACAACGCCCCCGTAGCTCAGTTGGATAGAGCAGCGGTTTCCTAAACCGCGGGTCGCACGTTCAATTCGTGTCGGGGGCACCAACCAGCTCGCCTGCGTTTCGTTCATCTGACATCATCCCCTGCTGCATCTGATGCCTCAGGCCCTCTCCTTCAGCGGGTTGCCAGCCTTGATCCCCAGATACTCTCGGGAACGGTGCTGTGCTCAGCTTCACAAACCTAACGTTCGATGCCCTCGAAAGCATTCCGCACACACCGCCGGCCATTCGTACGATCACCCTTAGGCCTTCAGGCTCAGCGCAAAATGTTCTCATTGCACAGTTCTCTCCCTCGAATTTTGGCCCCTGACCGGATATTTGCGAAGCATGACACATGAGTTATCAGCAGAATCAATAGGTTGTCGCAACTCAGAACAACGGTACTGAGCTTGCAGTGGAGGCTCCACATAACAAAAGGAGTCCACATCATGATTGAGTTTCCGCTGCTCCTCATAGGTTATGCACTGCTGCCGATCGTCGCCTTCCAGCTGATGATCATGGCTGACCGCCCTCAGCAGAAGGGCGAGCAAAACGCCTTTCCGCAGGTCGAAATCCTGTAAGCCTGCGGCGGCTCTGCCCGCCATGAGCAGAGCCGCCGCCTTGCGAGGCCAGTATCCGCCCCCTCCCACGACTCACCCGCTACCGATAGTTCAGGCCCCCGGTTTGTCGAACAGATCTACCGCCGACACGCGCTCCTCACTTGGTGCGCCTAAGTAGGTAAGGGTATATCGAGACCACGCCAGTACCCAATGGACTCGACGAATACAGCAGACGTAGGTAGAATTGGTCATGTATACTGTGGCGGAACTAGCGGATACGTGCCCTGCACGCTGCGAGAGCCATTCTTGATAGAGATGCATTTCATGGCAAACGGTCGAGGCAAATCCCTTCCCAACGTACCCAGGAAGCCGGCGAATCTATTCAGTAGTTTGGTTCTGCTCCTCCTCGCAACGGCCGGGTGCCATGGATATACCCTGGTGGAAACTCCCACGACTGATGGCTTCCATTCCAAGCTGCCCGCGCCCTATACACGGGCCGTCGTCTGGGGCGGGCGCCCCGATACCGCTCAGAGCGCCAGCACCTGGCTCTTGAAAAAAGGGCTGTTGGTGGTAGACCAAACGAAGGTTCTTCAGACGGCAGCTGACCAGAAAGTCAACCTGTCGGGATATCAATACCTCGAAACCGATGTACTCCGAATGGCCAAACTGGTCGGTGCCCGCCTAGTAGTTTTCAGCAACGCCGAAGTGGGCTCTTGGGAAGCACTCGATTGGAGCAACGGATTTCCTCATAGCCAACGAGTGTATTCGGCCACCATTTCCCTACGCGCAGTGGATGTGAATACCGGGGAAATCGAGTGGAGCGGAAAGGCTCAATCCACGGAACGGTTCAGCAACATTGAGGAGGGCGTTAGCCTACTCACCTGCCATGCGTTAGCGACAGCATGGGGCATGCGCAATCCTGGGGCGACGGCGCCGGATAATGTGTGCCCCCGGGGGTCCGGTGTCATGATCACTGACACCCACAGACCCTCGACAAACCCGACCTCCTCCGGCCGAGAGAACCTCACACCATCAATGAACAATTAGCGAATTTCACGCACGCCCCCTGCTTGCGCACAAACGTGCTCTTTCTCTCGATTTTTCCTCCCCAGGCGTTATACTAACCGGGTGACACACGTCACGATTCCCGGCCGGGGACACGTATGCCCTATCGCCTGCTCATTCTGATCCTATGCCTCTCGCTCCTCTTCCCTCTACCCACGCGCGCTGCCGACAATCGCCCGTTCTGGACAGAGCAAGCGTTGTTTCATTTCGGAGACGATGTCTTCTTTACCGGCCGCTCCTCCTGTGCCCCTTCGATTGAAGAAGGACGTCAACGTGCCTACCTCGCCGCAGTCCAGGAGGTCAGAAATTTCACCCGCGCCAAAGAGATCGAAGGGTTTCCATTGGACACGCAAATGATTTTTGAGGACGCCCGTCCTGCGGACTGTGCCCAGGGCTTTGTGACCGTGTGGCGATTGCTGCGAGCACCCAGGACCGCGTTGGAATCGCTCGCAAAACACGCAACGCCTGGGAAACCGGCAGATATCTCCCCGATCCTTGCGCAAGCCACGGCCATCCGAAACCTCACGCCTCGCGTGGGGATGCTGCGTGACGAGGTCTGGAGCCGTTACGGATTGCCGCGATCGATCTGGGCGCGACCGGAGCAAGGCGAACTGATTTGGGACTATGCGCAGTTCGGACTAACCATCGTGTTCAACCAGGATGATGTGTTGACACGATGGCGGCTGAACGGCCCGCATCCACGATCCAGTGACGAGTCCACGGCGCCAGCACTGCAGGCGCCGACCATCGGCAATGATCTGCCAACCATCGACCTTACGACTCGACTCCAACAACTCGAAGAACAGCAGGATCAGGAACGCCGTCGAGCCGCTCAGCGCTATTGCTCACTCCGTTTCGCGGAGGTTCCAGACGCACTACGTCCTAAGCCTGGAGCATGCGAGCAACGGGAATACGAGCGGCTGAAGGAGCAACATCCCCGATTCTGACGGTGCGGCACGCACAATCGTTCGGAAGGAGACTGGCATGGCTACGGAAACAGCACGACGCTCGACAATCCTCCTCGTCGACGACGATCCTTCAACCCTGCTGCTGGCGTCAAAACCACTGCAGGATCACGGATATACTGTACTCAAGGCGCCAGGAAGCGCCGAAGCGCTCAGGCTATACGCGGAACACCCAACACCCATCCATCTCGTCGTCACCGACATCTTCCTCCCACCCCCCGGCTTCCAACTCTCCGTTGAGAAGAATCCCTACCCCCGTGTCAATGGTCTTGAAATGGTCGACCGCCTACTGGAGAACAAACGAGATATCCGCATCATTCTGATGTCCAGTACTCCGGGAGCCGACCTACACAGTCGCGGCCTCATCCGGGAGGAATTGCCCTTCTTGAAAAAACCCTTTACCGGCGAAGCCCTGCTCATGCTGGTCCAGCAGACACTGGCCGGCCCTCCGGCCGCACCCGCTCCGACGAAGTCCTCCTCAACGGACAAGGGCGACGTCGAGTGGGTTGACTGAGAGCCGTCACGCGCCCACGCCTACCTGCTGCGACGACGAAAAGCAGGGATTGCTTGTCAGGTCACACTCCCTCGGATAGACTTTTTCACCAGAGGTGCACGTCGCATGGCACGAGCAAAAGCCACCGAACCCGTACGCAGCCGGACCAAGCCACAAGTCGTCGAAGAACTCACCCGCGGCATTGCCACGCTCCGGGAATTGAGCGTTCAGATCGACGATCTGAGCCGAGACGGATTTCCATACCGGGAAGCCGTCCGCGCAAGAACCGAGCTCTCTTTTCGTGAAACGATTCGGCGATTGTTCGGCGAAAAATCGCCCGAATATCAGACACACAAAAACCACAAACTCAAGGTCGGCACTCGTGCGGAATCCACGCACAGCACTGCGCTCCTGAAGGAATTCATCGCGGCGCTGGAGATTCAGAAAGCCGAGTTGCTTGGTCCCAAGTCTGACGAAATCATCGCCGTCGTCTCGCCAGCACCCGATCGTCCGTCACTGACAGTGGTTCCACACGCCACTCCACCTGATTCCACGACAGCCCAGCCCGCGCCGAGTCCTGCCCCGCAAATACCCGTACCTACTCCCAGTGCCCCTGCGCCTACTACGGTGGCGGCCGCCACCATCAGCCCGTCTCTCTCGGCCGTTCCCCCAAGCATCACACCCGCACCGATTGTCGCTCCAGCTTCACCGCCGCCGGTCATGGAAGTCGCGCCCCAGCCCTCGCGTGACACAGTACGCCCTCGGCCAACTCAGCAAGCACCGTCTGGCAATTCAGCCTCAGTTGAGACCGCAGTCGTCTCGCAGGTTGCCCTGCCCCAACCGTCGGTCGCGTCACCGGTGCCCGCCACCACTGCTGCCCCGACCACGCCGTCCTCAACGACCAGTTCCACGACAAGCACGGCCTCAGAGGCATTGATCCCTACGGGAACACTCCCTCCGGTCACACCGACGGCGAGGGCCATTCCCTCAGGAACCATTCCGCCTGTTCCACACACGACCTTGCGCCCAAAGCTCTCGCCGGTTGCCAGCACGGAATCCTTGACACCCGCTCAACCGGCACCAATCGTCACCACTCCCCAGTTGTCGACATCCACTCCCATTTCTACGCCACCACCGGCCGCTGCCCCACCGGTGGCTGCACCGACGAGCACCGTAGGACTCGTGCCGACTCCCGAAGTGCGCCACATGATTCCGCCCACTCAGATGCCGGAACCAACCGGTACCACACCCACACCTCGACAGGAGACATCCACTCCCCAAGCCGTGGCGCAAATGGCCCCACAGGTCCAACCACCCACGCCCGCGCCGAGTCAGTCCACGGCTCCAGCAAAGGCCCAAGAAGAAAGCGGAACCCTCGAGGTGTTGAGAAGGGTGTGCGCGCGATTTCACCTGGTCGCTCGCCAGCTGCGACTCAGAAAGGAATATCGCCCAACGCTGGAAATCAACGACGAATACGATCTCCAAGACCTCTTTTACGCGCTCCTGCGCCTGCAGTTTGATGAGGTCGGCACGGATGACTGGTCGCCACCGTATGCAAACGGCACACAGCGGACCAGCTATCTTCTCGACTGGGGGAAGACAGTGGTGGTCGTCAAACAAACCCGCTCAGGCCTGTCGAGCAAGGATCTGGCCGAGCAGATTGCAGCGGACAAGAGTCATTACGCGGCTCGACCGGATGCCGCCACCCTGGTGTGCTTCATCTACGATCCGGAGGGCCGAGTGGGAAACCCACGTGGGCTGGAAGCCGATTTGACCACCGCCGAGCCACGGTATCGAGTCGAAGTCCTCGTCGCGCCGAAATAACGGCCCCGCGCCGCTGATTCAGCGCAGGGTTTGTTGACTTCATCCGGAGCAATCCGATAGGTTTCGACCCGTGGGACGCGCTCGTCCGCGCCACACCACTTCAAGGGAGAATCCCTTCTATGCCCGACCGAGCCTACGTCTTGATCAATGTCCATCCTGGCCAGACCGCCGACGTCGTGAAAGCCTTGTCGGACATTAAAGAGATCAAACAAATCGACCCCTGCTGGGGCAAGCCCGACATTTTCACGATCGTGGAAATTCCCCATCAAGACGCCTTGACTCAGCTGGTGTTGGCAAAAATTCATGCCATTCCCGGTGTCGATCAGACGGACACACACATGGTCTATCGGCTGCAAGAAGGTAAGCCCAAATGAGTTGGAGACGGCCACGCACGGCGGCCATCCTGTTCATCGCGGCGATTGCCGGTTGTGCCACTGCCCATCCCACTCCGGAACCGGACGTGATGGAAGTGACGCTTCAGGCCCCTGCCGATCAGGTGAAAGCTGCCGTCGCCGATGTCCTCACGCAAGGAGGCTACTCGGTCGATGAGGACGAGACCGGCAATGTGACGACGGGAATGAGGCGGGAGGTCAGCAGTCCGTGGAACTGGTTGCTGCGATGGAGATTCGGTGTCGGTAAGAGCCGGGTGGAAGCGCGGGTTGTTCCACAGGATGAGACCACGACCCGGCTGCGGCTCCAGGTCTTTCACCGTGGGAAAGACGGCCTCTTCGACACATGGGAAGATGCGGAAACGCCCCTGCCCCAAAGCGCCGCGAATGAAATTCGGCGAATCAAGAACGTACTTCGATTATTGTAGCCTCGGGCTACTTCTCCTCCCCCTCATCGCCGAAATCCAAGCCGAACCGCTCCGCCATCCGATACAACGTTCGCCGATCGATCCCGAGAATCTTCGCCGCTTTGACTTTGTTTCCCCGCGTCTCCTTGAGCACCCGAGAGAGATGCCGCTTTTCGACTTCGTCCAAGGTCAATAAGGCTTCGGGATCCGGGTCCCCGTCACTCCCTTTGTGAACCATCGATGAATCCGGTTCAGCACGGATCGACTCAGGGAGGTCGTCAGGCAACAACAGCGGCCCATGACTAAGGGAGACGGCCCGCTCAACCGCATTTTCCAACTCCCGCACATTTCCCGGCCAATGATAGCGCCTGAGAAGGGCCATGGTTTCAGGCATAAAACCACGCACGTGCGTCGCCTGCTTGGCATACTTCTGCAGAAAATGGTGGGCGAGCATCGGAATGTCTTCCCGCCGCTCGGCCAACGATGGCAGCGCGATCCGAACCACGTTCAAGCGGTAATACAAGTCATCGCGGAACTTGCCGTCTTTCACCTGAGCAGCCAGGTCTCGGTTGGTCGCGGCAATAATGCGTACGTCGACCTTCACCGACGAGGTACTCCCGACCCGCCGCACCTCATGTTCCTGCATCACACGCAACAATTTGACCTGCAGCGCCTGACCGAGATCCCCGATCTCATCAAGAAACAAGGTGCCGCCGTTGGCAGCTTCAAACAATCCTCCCTTGGATCCCACAGCTCCCGTAAACGCCCCCTTTTCATATCCGAACATTTCAGACTCAAGCAGGTGATCAGGCAATGCCCCGCAGTTCACCGGAATGAATGGCTTATCACGACGCGGGCTGTTGAGATGCACCGCCCGCGCAATCAATTCCTTCCCGGTTCCGCTTTCCCCCTCGATCAGCACCGTACTGCGCCCATCGGACACACGAGCCACGAGCTTGTACACCTCCAACATGGCCGGACTGCTGCCCACCAAGTGCGACCAGGGTTCGCGGGCTCGCGCCTCGTCGCGAAAACGGGCGTTCTCCCGCACGAGCCGGCAATGTTCCAAACTCCGCTGTACGACCAGGCGAATATCATCTCGCTTGAAGGGTTTGGCCAGGTAGTCATACGCGCCCTGCTTAATCGCCTCGATCGCGCCCTCCAACGAACCAAACGCGGTCAGCAACACGATGGACGTATCCGGACTAAACCGTTTGAATTCCTTCAGCACCAGGAATCCGTCACCCTGCTCCATTCGAATGTCGGTCAAGACCACGTCCGGCTGGGCTTGCCGTCCACGTTCTACCGCAGCCTGACCGCTGGCAAACGCTTCGACCTCGTACCCTTCCTTCGCCAGCGCTTCGGCCAATAAGGTCCGCGCCGCCTCATCGTCGTCGACCACAAACAGTTTTGCCTGGCTCATCAGCGTTCTGCTCCTACGTTGCCACCGACTCCGACGGCATGCCGGGAAGCACCACCGTCACCGCCGTCCCCGTTCCCAATTCACTCTCCAGCGTCAGATCTCCGCCATGGGCAACGACCGCCTCGCGACTCAGGAACAGCCCCAAGCCCGTTCCCTTCCCGATCGCTTTAGTCGTAAAAAAGGGCTGAAAGGCACGCTCCACGTCGTCCCGTGGCATTCCACACCCGGAATCGGACACGACGAGCGTCACCACGGTCTCGAGATCGGATCGGCCTGTGCATGCGGCGCGCTCGCGTTCATCCCCCGAGGCCGGCCGTATGGCTGCAGTCACCGTCACCTGCCCGTCTGTCCCGGTCGCGGCTAACGCATTGGTGAGGAGATTGACCAACACTTGATGGATCTTCTCGGGATCGGCCCAAACCAACAGCGACGGGGACACCTTCGAGTGAAGCACCACCCCCTTGGCATGATATCCCGGTTCCATCAATGCCATGACCGGCTCAATCAGGCGTTCAGCCGGATACCAGGTCGGCTCCGGCCTGCGCTGCCTGGTGGAGGAGAGAAGATCTTGAATGATCCGCACCACACGATTCAACTGTTCCTCGATGATGCCGATACGCTTGTGCATCTCCGGAGTGACGCCCGACTCCTCCGCCAACGCTTCGACATGCCAGGCGATAGAATGCAACGGCGTTCCGACCTCGTGCGCCACCGAGGCCACCAACTGCCCCACCGTGGCCAACCTCTCCGACCGCGCGAGTTTGTCCTTGATCTCTACCAGCTGGGTGTTCGCCCGCAGGAGGTGTTCCGTCTGCGTGGCCAAGGCAGCCTGGGCTGCCTCCTCGCGGGCCTTGCGCTCCTCCCACGTCACGCCGATATAGGCGACGCCGGTTAGGACGCATACCACCATGATGCGATTGAACACGACCGTCGTGAACCGTTCCTTTTTCTTGGCCGGTTGGAAGAGACCGACGAACGTCACGAGGATGCACAGGGCCAGGGTCACGATCATGAGTCCACGATTGCGCACCGTGGCCACCAACAGAATCGGCAGCACAAATCCGAATGCCCCCACGACATTCAACGGGAACATCCACTCCATCACCGTGACGAGCAAAAACAGCAACGCCGCGATGACCAGCACCACCTGATTCCGACTCTTCATGCCCCCTCCGCGCCGAGCCGCGTGCAGGGCGCTGCGGGTCGAGTACGACGCATCACATGATTTCTGTGGGTAGGGACGGCACTGGCTGGAAGGCAACAGGCATGAGTGATCGCGAGCAGGTCGGTGCGCGACGGCCCAGCGCATGAACGGAAACGCGTGCCTGGCCTACTCGCTCGCTCCGGCAGGAGGCCGAAGCGTTCGCACAGCGGCAGCGAGAGCTTGTACACGCTCATCCCGTTGGAGGTCCTCCAGCGACAGCGACAATTTACGCGACCAGTTGGGATAGGCATCTACCGTTCCGGGGAGATTCATTTGTGTCACTTCGCCGATCACGTCGTCAAGATTCGCCATCACGACCCACGCCGGGGACATCGCCAAATAGACGTGTATCGCCCGGCAGAGATCCGGCGTCATGACCGGAACATGCTCCGGTTGCTCACTGGTTCCGGCCGGCAAGACGCCCACCCCATTCAGCGCGGCGAGGATATGCCGCTTATCCCGGGCGCGTTCCTCGAATGCCTGCTGCACGGCCTGTTCATGCGCATACATGCCAAGTCTGGCACGCAGCCGAATATCTTCACCGATCCAATAGCCGGTCAGCGTGGGCAGATCGTGAGTAGTGACGACCGCAAGGGACTGATCGGGGTAGGCTGACGGATGCTTGTAGGAGCCATCCCAGGTTCGCTCAAAGTATAAGACCCGGTAGGAGAGCACCTTGTAGCGCGCCAACTGCTCACGTACGTAATCCGGCACGGTCCCTAAATCTTCTCCGATCACCAACGTCTGTGCGCGTGTACTCTCCAGCGCCAGAATCCGCAACAAGTCTTCCGCCGGGTACTGCACATAGGCTCCCGCCGCGGCGGTCATCCCCCGCGGCACCCAGAACAAGCGAAACAGCGTCATCACATGATCGATCCGGATGGCTCTCCCTTGCTGGAACGTTTTCCGCAGCAGTTCGATGAACGATCGATATGCAGTCGCCTTCAGACGCAGCGGATTGAACGGTGCAAATCCCCAGTTCTGCCCCTGAGGCGCGAAGGCATCCGGCGGTGCGCCGCAATCCGTGCCCAGGGCCAGGACATCCTGCAGCATCCACGCTTCTGCTCCATTGCGGTCGCTGCCTAGCGCCAAATCAGGGTACAGCCCAACCGACATGTGCACCTGCTCGGCACGCGCATTGGCCGCCCGAAGCTGATCGGCGGCGACCCATTGGATGTATTGGAAGAAGCGAACACGCTTGCGATGGCGTCGAGCAAACTCACGCAATGCCGGTGAATCGGCCGTGCGATACTGTGACGGCCACTCAGGCCACAACGTTTGCGTTTGTTCGACCAGACGCCGATCCTCATCCACGGCCTGGAACAGCGCAAATCGTTCCAGCGACTCGCCCTCATCGCGAATGAACCGCTCCAGCAGCCACCCACGCGCACTCGTGGGTTGGAGAGAGGGTTCGGTTCCCGTGTAATTGTCGATGAGGAACTGGCGATACGCCAGGTCGAGCATCTGCCGTTTTGCTTGCGCAACGGACTCGGAATCCACAAAATCAGACGCGCGTGCCTGCTCCACCGTCCTGTGAAACTCGGGGCTACGCCTCAGGCGCTGCGCCTCTGCCGACGCATGATATTCCGGTAGCCGATCGAGATCGATATAAAGTTCATTCAAAAACAGGCGGCTCGTGGGAGAGTAGGGACTCAGATGGTGCGGGCGAGAATTCTTCAGGGCATGTAAAGGATTCAGACCGACAATGCCCGCCCCCAGTTCGCGTCCGGCCCATTCCACAAGCCTCGCCAGGTCCGTAAAGTCGCCGACGCCCCAATTGGTTCGCGAGCGTACGGAGTAGAGTTGCACGGCCAGACCCCAGACGCGTCCGCCATGGGCAATCCCCTCCGGCACGTAACAATGGGGAGGTGCCACCACGACACGGACCGCTCCCTCCGTCGACACCTTACACCCCACACTCGCAACCGAGAGCTCGTAGTACCCGAGTTCCAGATCCGAGACCAGCGGCACCTCGATCCGAATCATCCGTCGCCCCGCCACGAATCGGACTTCCTGCGGCTTCATGACCGGACCGATCTCTCCGCGATGGATGCTGGTGCCTTTTTCGTCGATCAGCTGCCACTTCAGCGCTAGTTGCGGCTCTTCGTCCGGCTCGACTGCGAGTCGGCAACTCCACGACGTGGGGGCATAGCCCTGTTGGAGAATGAGGATCGGATCGCACGTCTGTCGCCAAGGTGCATCGTCTAAATCGATGAGCGCCTGCAGCAGCGACTCGCGGGACGCAACATCGAACCCCATGGAAGACAGAATCGCGCGGCGGGTGTCGTCGCTGGTGATATGCAGCGTGCCGGCAATGTCGTGATAGTCAGCAGCAATACCGGCTCGCGAGGCGAGAAGGCGAAGCAGGTCTTGCTCGGTGCCGTTGTACATGGTGTCGTGCGAGTGTGAGTCAAGACCTCCATCAAGTCAAGGCATCCTACGTTTTTCCGAAGGGTTGCGATACAATCCGGCGCATGCATCGCTCCCTCAACCAACTGGAGGCCGCACGACTCCTGAGCCGTCCGCACCCGAACGTGATGGCGCCATGGCGCGTCAACGAGTGCCCGGCATGATGGACCTCGCCCTTGTCCGTTTCGGGACTAGTTCCTGGGCCTATGAAGGCTGGTATGGCCAGGTCTACCATCATGCCTATTCCGCCGGCCGATTTTCCAAAGATAGCCTCGCCGAATATGCCGCCTATGCACCCGGTGGAGCACCGCTGTTTCGCACGGTGGGCATCGACCACACATTCTATCGACCCGCGACACCCAGACAACTCACGCAATATGCTGCGCTGGTCCCGCCGGATTTTCACTTTTGCGCCAAGGTGTGGGAGGAAATCACCATCCCCACCTACGCCAACCTCCCGCGCTACGGCGGCAAGGCAGGGAAACCGAACCCTCGTTTTCTCGACGTGGGCGCGTTTCAGGACATGGTCCTTCACCCCTTTGTCGAGAGCCTGCCCGGCCGCACCGGCCCGTTCATCTTCGAGTTTCAGCGCAGCGGCCTCGAACCGGAGCCGTTTCTTGACGCGCTGGACCGTTTCCTCGCTCAGCTTCCAGTCGGGCATACCTACGCCGTGGAAATCAGAAATCCCGCCGTGCTGGGCCCGCGATACCGGGACATCCTGCGCACTCATGGCGTGGCGCATACCTACAACCATTGGACGGGCATGCCGCCGCTCCTCATGCAGCATCGCCTGATGGGCGAACGGTTCACCGCCCCCTTGCTCGTGATGCGTCTCCTGACGCCACTTGGTCTCCGCCACGCCTCAGCGGTAGAACGGTTCGCGCCGTACAACCGCATCGTCACCGCTCAACCTCACATGCGCCGAGAGGCCGCCTCCCTGATTCATGCCGCGGCCAGGCAAAAGGTCCTGCCCTATGTGCTCGTCAACAATCGTTCGGAGGGCAACGCCCCGCTCACCGTCCAGGCCATTGTGGAGGCGTTGGCCGGAATCCCCGATTGACCCACATTGCCGCCGCCCCATACGCGTGATAGCATGAACACACGCAGTACGCGACGCCTAGCAGCCGCACAATGTGGACTTTGCGATCGGGAGGGAGGTGGCTCGTATGACTCCATGGCTGTCTTTCACAGGGTGCGGCGCCCTCGTTGCGATCGCCGTTCAATGCCTCGCCGTCGTTGCACCGGTCCAGGCCTCGCCGGACAACGGGCGGGTCGAGATCACCGGCGACTACCGGTATGCCTTTCATCAGCCGGAAACTCTCACCGAGGCGAAGCAGCATGCCTGCGCGCAAGCGTTACATCTGGCGGTCAGCAACTCGGCGGCCGTGAAAGAGCGTACCGCGACGCTGGTCGATTCGCCGTTCTTTCACCGGCTGATTCACACCCTTGCCACGCAGCATGTTTCCGATCAACAAGTCGTGCAGCAGAGCGAACAGGGCCGAACGGTATACTGCAAAGTCAAAGCCCTCTTCCAGACGGATGCCGTGGAGCAGGTCCTTCTTGCGCAAACGGTGAGCGGAACCGACCAGGCCCTGGACCAAAATCGCGCCCTGAGGATCCTCAACGCACACGAAGAAACGGACGGCTTGCTGGTCGTCACCTATCAAGCACTCAAACGTCTCGATTGGCTGGGGACTGCCTATCAGGGAGGGCTTCGCGAATCAGCCGACGTGATGGTAGATTTTTACGACGAGCAGGGCGTGTTGGTTCGAAGCAGTCGCCACCCGGCGAGAAAAACCGCGACCGGCGATGATGTGATGAATCCCGGGGAAGTAGGCACGCTCAGAATCGCAAAACCACAGAACGCCAAAAGCTACCGAGTCTGGGTCGTCAAGTAACGTCCGCACTGCGGGAGCCAAACCGGACCGACTCCGGCTTGGCTTCCCGTCTCACGCGGTTCACAACACTCCGGTCAATCCTGCTACCGATCCGTGCCTGACGAGGGCATATTAATCCCGACTCGTTCCAATCCCATGATGACCGTCAGTGCCGTCGGCGCATGCTGCACAATTTCCTTCTGCACTTCGATACGGCGAAGGTCGACAAATTCCGGCGCCGTCAGGCCCAATGATTCGCGATAGGCACGATCGGCGATCCCACGCTGCTTTTCCGCCTTCTCTCGCGCCTCTTCGGCTTTTTGAAACTCGACCATCGTCATCTTGCGCTGCTCCTGCACAATGGTTTGCGTCGTCTGTTCGACCACGCCCTTCGGCGGAAGGATGCTCCCGACCACGACACGGTTGAGCCGGATCGGCATATTTTGCTTGTCGATCAGCTTGTTCTGCACCTCGCGTGCAATCGCGTCCTGTAGTTTCGTCCTGGTCGTCGGATCAGTCGTCAACTGAAAGAGCGGATACCGTTGGACTTCTTCACGGACGAAGGTGCGGAACGCTTCCTTTACGTTGTTTTGATACCAGGTCGTCCCGTAACGACCGATGAGTTCAGGGGTGCGCCCTTCGACGACGTTCGCAATCAGGAACGCATCAAACGACACGGGGGCATTTTCGGCGGAGATAATGTCGAAGTGCTCCGAATACTGCAGCGGTCGGATGTCCACCTCGATCACTTTCGTCGTCGGCGCCACCCACACACGGCCGGTCTTCGTCGGCGACGGATCGACCCCTCCATGGCCGAAGAAGAATGGCTGCTCGACCATGACACCCTCGTGGCCGGCTTCGATCGCCACACAGCCTGAGGTCGACAACGATGCCCCGACGATCCCCACCATCCCCAGCATGAACCAGGCTCCCTGTCGCATAGGTTCCTCCTGTGAAAAGGCCTCGCCAACGAACCGAGCCCCCTGCGGGGCAGGCGGGTTTCCACGGCCTCGTTTGGCCATGCAACTACCTTACGAACCGCACGCGTAGGTTGTCAAACGAGGGGACTGGCGCAGGGAGTGTGAGGAACAACACCAGGAGAAGGGTGGAGGCGACAGGCGTATCAGGCAGATCAGTAAATCCCCGCCTCGCGTTGCAACCAGCGCACATACCGAATGATTTGCTCGACATCGGCGGGCGTCACGCCCTCAATCTTCGGCATATTCCCGAACTCCCAATGGTGGGCGCGCACGCCATTCTCCGCTGCGCGGAAAAAGGCCATATCGGCATGATGATTCGGCTCATAAATCTTATGGACGAGAGGTGGCCCCTGCTTTGTGCCGACCCCGCGAGCGCCGTGGCAGGCGGCGCAGTTCGCCGCGAACTTGCCTTCTCCGACTTGCACATCCGCCGGCGTCGAACCGCCGGCCGGCTTGGCCCCCTCCGGATTGGTCGCATTCGACTCGCAGGCAACCAAGGCGGCCACCATGACCGCCACGCTCGCGCCCACCATCCAGGCTTTCATCGACATGTGCTCCACCATCTTCTGCCTCATCGAGGTGGCTCCGGGGGTGTCGTCGCCGACTGATTGGGCTGCGATTGGTTTAATTGCTCGCGTAACATCTGCGTCGTACGATTCAGCGTCAATCTGCGGTAGAGCCTGGCCCCGATTGGAGTCACGATCACCAACGCGATGATCAGGTACATAAAGAATTCTTCAGGCGTCATTGATCCATCTCTCCCGACTCAGACAAGCATCGTGCGCTTCGTTCGCTAGAGTATCGCATAGGGGACAGGATCCTCAACTCCCGCCAGGCGAAAACCTTCCCGACGAATCCGACAACTGTCGCAGCGCCCGCAGGCCACCCCGTCAACGCTGGGATCGTAGCAACTGTGTGTGAGCGCAAACGGCACCTCCAGTTCCTGTCCCCGGCGCACGATCTCCGCCTTAGAGAGCATCAGGAGCGGTGCGCGAACCTCAACCGCACGTCCCTCGATCCCCATCTTCGTCCCAAGCCGGGCCACCGTCTCAAACGCGCGGATAAACTCCGGGCGGCAATCCGGATAACCGGAATAGTCCAGCACATTGGCGCCGAAGTAGATGGCCTGCGCGTCCAGGGTTTCGGCATAGGCCAATGCCAGCGAGAGAAAAATCGTGTTGCGTGCCGGAACGTAGGTGACCGGAATTTCTCCGGCCCGTTCTGTCTGGGTCCGGTCTTTCGGTACCGCCACATCGGCAGTCAGGGCGGACCCCCCGAATGCCCGCAGGTCAACCGTGACAATCACATGGCCTACCGCACCCAATGCCGCCGCAACGGCCTGAGCACGCTGCACCTCCACACCATGGCGTTGCCCATACGCGATCGTCACACAGTGAATGCGATGGCCATCCTGTTGCGCGATGGCGGCCGTGACGGTGGAATCCAACCCGCCACTCAGCAACACCACGGCCTTCGACTGGGGATGAGTCATACGTAGAGGCAAGACTGCCGGAACCCACTGAGGACGAGTACCAAAGACGGAGCACTCGTGTGATGACCAGCGCGGGATCTGAGGGAAAACCGGAAGAGAATCGTGCTGAGGCCGCGGCCCTAGTCTCGATCCTCTTCCTTCTCAATCTTCTCGAGGAGTTCCTGCTGAGACTGACATTGCACGCACAGTTTCGCGAAGGGCACGGCTTCCAATCGCTTTTCGCTGACTTCGATGCCGCATTCCGCGCAAATACCGTAGGTGCCTTCGCTGAGTCTGGTTAACGCCTCATCGATCGCCTGCCGCTTCCTGTTTCGCATCTCCATGAGCGAGATGCCGAGTTCGCGATCCAAATCCATGAGCGCTTGGTCGCCCACATCGCGGGCTGATTCCAACCGACGCTGCTGGTCTTCCGTCAGCGATTGGCCGAGGTTCCCCTCGATCTCCCGCATAATCTCCTGACGTTTCCCGAGCAGCATACGCTGCAGGACTTCGCGCCGGCGCTGGCGCTCTTCTTTTTCTTTCGGCGTTTCTTTCTGGGTCAACGCGGCCACCACACGCGCGGCCACGCTGTCTTCATCTTTTTCGGTCATAGCGGTTACGGGAGCCGGACGCTCTTTCTTCACGGGCTTCTCAGGAGCGATGGCTTTGGCTTTCGTTGTTGGAGTTTTTTTCTTCGCGCTGACTTTCGTCGCCATAGAGTCTCATGCCCTTTCGTGATGAGTGCAAGGCGAAAAAGTTTGGCAGGTATATCACGCTATAGATCGTTTGACAAGTACCCGATTCCCCAAGATCTTGGGTGTTTAGGGATAGATGATCATGGAATGCACGTTGTAGCCGGTCAGTCGATCACGCCCCTTCAGGCCTTTTAACTCGATCAGAAAGTCCAGTCCCGCGATCTCTCCACCGAGCTGGCGCACGAGATCCACCGTCGCCGCCGCCGTCCCCCCTGTAGCCAGCAGGTCGTCCACGATCAACACCCGCTCTCCGGCCGCGACCGCGTCCCGATGGATTGCCAACACGCTGGACCCGTATTCCAGGTTGTATTCCACCTCAAAAATGTCCGCCGGCAGTTTTCCAGGCTTTCGGACAGGCACGAATCCGGCCCCGAGCCTGGCCGCCAAGGTGCCACCGAGGATGAACCCCCGCGACTCGATTCCAATGACCTTGGCAATGCCCTGGCCTTCATACCGGGCAGCCAGCTCATCGGCAATGGCGCGAAAGGCCTGAGCGTTTTTGAGGAGGGTGGTAATGTCGTAGAACAGAATGCCGGGCTTAGGAAAGTCGGGGACTTCTCGAATGAGGGCTTTGTAGTTCATGCGTCTGACGGGATCGGGAGGTCCTCATAAGAGATCCGCCCGTTTCATGGTTTTCCGTTCAATGATTCCGCGGAGCCTGGCAAGTGCGGCCGTTTCGATCTGACGAACGCGCTCACGAGTCAGCCCCATCTCTTGGCCGATCTCTTCTAACGTCCGCGACTCAGCCCCGTCAAGTCCAAACCGAGCCAGAATGACCGTGCGCTCCTTTTCCGGCAGCTCGTTGACCCAGGCCATCAGTTCGGCCCGCCGCATCACACCTTCAGCGGTATCGGCTGGAGTGAGGCACAGCGGGTCTTCGATCACGTCCCGCAAAAAGGTATCCTGGCGATCACTGATCGGGCTGTCGAGCGAACAGGTGGTACGGACCAGTTGCTTGAGATCATCCACTTCCGCGACGCTGACTTTCAGTTTGGCCGCGACTTCCTCGGACAGCGGTTCCCGCCCAAGCTCATGAACCAGTTGCTCCACCTTGCCCAGATAGCGGTTCAACCGCTCGACGACATGAACGGGCAATCGAACCAGCTTCCCCTGGTTGATGATGGCCCGCTCGATAAACTGCCGGATCCACCAGGACGCGTAGGTGCTGAACCGGAACCCGCGCTTGTAATTGAACTTCTCGACCGCCTTGATCAGACCGAGATTGCCTTCTTCAACGATATCGGCAAAGGGAAATCCCCGGTTCATGTACCGCTTCCCGATGCTGATGACCAACCGAAGATTCGCCTCGATCATCTCCTGCCGGGCGGCTTCATCGCCAGCCATGATCCGCTTGCCCAGCGATTGTTCCTGCTTGAAATTCAACAGGGTCGACTTGCGCACCTCGCGCAGATAACTCTTGATCGTGTCGAGGCCTTCTGCGCGCCCGGATTCGGACGAACGGCTCTCGGCTCCAGACTCTTCCGCCTCAACATGGCCCTGGGAGTCCGACTCCTCATCCTCATCTCTCCGCGTCGCGCGCGGGCGGCGAGTCGAGACCGACGGATTCATCCCGGTGTCCTGTCGCATGGTTGCACGTCGAGCCATAACGTCGTTACCTGCTACCGAATCGTAAAGTCATGAAACCGGCCCGTCGCGTTGCCCCACTCCACGTGCACCTGGGTCACACGCGCCCCCACCGGCCCGCGTTTGAGATCCGTCAGGAATTCCTCGAGGACACTCCGACACCCCTCAACATCCACAGAGACTTGCCCGCTATCCAGATTCTCCACACCACCGGTCAATCCGCGCGAGGCGGCCATGCGGCAGGCGAACGCCCGATAGCCCACTCCCTGCACACGACCGCTCACCAAGATTTTTGCCCGTACGGCATCGCCCGTCTCTGTCATCGATTCACAACTCCCTTGGGCACAGACATCGGCGCAGAGCGAGAATCGCGCCTTGACCAGGATATTCTCACAGCGACTAGATGCCGTCACGCGATTTAGCGGTTTGCGCGGCGCGTCTACGCTCATACTTCCCCCTTATCGGCAGGGATCGCACAAAGCATGAGCGCGGGGTTCGGAAGAACTCCTCGTGGACACTGAGATGGCTGAACGTGAAATGAGAGGAGATGCGGTTTGGTCGGGGCGAGAGGATTTGAACCTCCGACCCCTGCGTCCCGAACGCAGTGCGCTACCGGGCTGCGCTACGCCCCGACCGGGCGAATCAGAAAACGGAGAGCGGATTGTCTTACAAGAGAGGGGTAAAACGCAAGCCGTGAGATTCGGCCACTGCCTGACACGTAATTGTACCCTGCATCACGTTTACCCCCTTGGCCATCCCTGGGTCCGACCGAATGGCTCGCTCCACCCCTTCCGAGGCAAGACGGAGCAGGTATGGGAGTGTCGCATTGGTCAACGCTCTCGTCGAGGTATGCGGCACGATCCCTGGCATATTGGTGACGCAATAGTGCACAACCCCGTTCACGCCATAAACGGGATTCGAGTGCGTAGTGGGCGTGGTCGTTTCACAGCAGCCGCCCTGATCCACGGCCACATCGACAATCACGGAACCCGGCTGCATCCGTTCCACGAGGTTGCGGGAGATCACTTTGGGCGCCCGTGCACCAGGGACCAGCACCGCGCCGATGACCACGTCTGCCTCCACGACCGCCCGCTCGATGGCGGAGGCGGAAGCCGCACAGGTCGCGATGCGCCCCCCGTAGAGATCGTCGAGCATCCGCAGTCGATCCACATCCAGATTGATCACCGTCACTCGTGCGCCCAAGCCGACGGCGATCCGGACGGCCGACGTTCCCACGATACCCGCACCGATCACCACCACATGCCCTGGCAGAACCCCGGGAACTCCGGCCAACAAGACTCCGCGCCCCCCTTGGACAGTCCCGAGGTAGTGCGCGCCCACTTGTACGGACAACCGCCCGGCGATTTCACTCATCGGCCGTAACATCGGCAGGCTGCGATCCCTGGCCTCGACAGTCTCATAGGCGATCGCGGTGATCCCAGCCGCCATCAAGGCCTTGGTCAGATCCGGCAACGACGCCAAGTGCAAATAGGTAAACAGCACCTGGCCCGGCCGAAACAGCGCGCACTCCGACAATTGAGGCTCTTTGACCTTCACGATGAGCTCTGCCCGGTGAAACACGTCTTCCTTGGATTGCGCAATCTCGGCACCCGCCTGTCGATAGGCTTCGTCAGAAAACCCGCTTCCCTGCCCGGCCGTCGGTTCAACCAACACCTGATGGCCGGCTTGTCGCAACGCCCGCACACCGTCCGGCGTGACACTCACGCGGAATTCGTAGTCCTTGATCTCTTTGGGAACCCCGATCACCATGTCCGCCTCCTTACCCTCGACACCGGCCTCTCATGCTCATTATACATGGGCCGACACCCCTCCTGCCGTGAGCCGCACGTCCACCTTGCCAGCCGAAAGACCAGTGCGGTAAGATTCGCCGTCTATCGACTTTTCCCCCTAAGAGGAGCACTTCGCGCATGGATGCCGGATCCTGTAATGCCTGCAGCGCCGCAGGCACACCGTTGATGAAACTGTCCCTGGGCAAGGATTTCTTCGGGCGCACCTACGACCGGTTGTCCCCGTCTTCGGATCAGAGTCCGAAATGGTACTGCGAACCCTGCTCCATGATGAAGAATTTGCAGCGGGACTTCCGCGATATTCGCACGGAATTCGACAAGCTTACCAAGGGGCAGGCTTCCGCACTGTCTGAACCAGAGGCCAAACAACGCGCGCAGTTGCGCCTCCGCGAAATTGCGGCCATTACCGGCACGCAGTCCGCCGGTTCGTCACTGCTCAACGCGACGGAAGTGACTCAACTGATCGAACAATTCCACGCGCGCGCCTGATCGTGCGGACCACACAGTGACCAACACCGCTTCGAGACTGTTGCCATGACCGGCTATCAACGACATATTTTCGTCTGCACCAATACGCGCGAGGCCGATGATCCTCGCGGCAGTTGCTCCAAACTCGGCTCGGAGGCACTCCACGCCTGCTTCAAGCAGGAAGCCAAGCGGCTCAACTTGAAGGGCGTTGTACGCGCCAATAAGGCGGGCTGCCTCGATTATTGCGCCCAGGGTCCCACCGTGGTGGTCTACCCGGAAGGGGTGTGGTACCGCGTGCGTTCTGAAGCAGACGTGAAAGAGATCATGGAGCGCCATATCATGAAGGGAGAAGTGGTCGACCGACTGTTGATCCCCGACCAGGCCCCCTCCCCCCTGCTCTCCCCATTGAGCCTATAAGCCGGTCACACCTGCGGAGTATCACGAGATCTGTATGCCCGCCGATGACAAATGGAAGGCCAACATGGAGAAGGTGGCCTACATGAAAGCCTTCCCCGGTTTGCTGAACGCCTGGGACCAGCTGACGGGCAAAACGGTGGAGACGGTGGTGCCGTTGAAAAGCAAAGCCGGGTCCGCGGCGCTCATCTGCACGGACGGATCGTTTGTGGTCGTGCCGCTGCTGAGTCCCGAACCCTATGAGCTTGGGGAAGCGCTGCAGGTCGGCCGGGCGTCTCTCGAGCCCAAACATGGCGCGGCCTATGCCGAATACGACCAGTTGCTCAAGAAGGACAAAGAGGCGCAACGGACCGCCCGCCTCGAGAACATTCTCGGTGCGATTCGCAACAACGCGAACCAGCTCCCGGAATTAAAAGACCGGCTCGTTGAGCTGATCAAGGAGTGGAAGTGAGCAGTCTGCCCCAAAAGAACATGTTCGAGATCTTCTCGCAAGGTCTCTTCGAAGGAGTCAAGCCTATGATGCTCATTCGCGATCACCTGGTGCGCCATCCTGACCGGTGTACCCACCAAGCCATTTGCATGCCGGTCTGCCCCACAAGCGCCTGGCTTTCGACGCCGCCGTATAAGTTTGATCCCTCACGTTGCCTGGAAAGCTGCCGGCTGTGCCTGGACGCCTGTCCGTCACAGGCGATTTATGCGGTCTATCGCAAAGGGGATAAGCTGTTGGAGCCGCAGAAGAAGTAATCGGGATCCCCGGAGCTGAGTCCCTCTGCTCGCGCGACGCGCGGCCTTACAAGGCCCCGTGGGATGCGCCCAGTGGAGATCGGCCAGGTGCATCGATGGGGAACGATGGAGAAGGTCTTGCCGCCACCCGCCATCTCACGCATGGGCAGATCGCGTTAGACGATCTGCTTCCTCAGTCTACCCCAGTAGGCCGTACCAACGTATCCACAGCCTCCGGTGAACGTGGTCAGGGCCATCACTCGATAGACGACCGAGCGTGGAGCCTTCACATTGACGGTGGGGTTGAGGAGATCGGGAGCCATCGCGACGCGTTTGAGTGTTTCCCCGGCCAGTAAGATGGGCCACATACAGGCCAACCGCTGCCGGATTTCGAGCCTCGGCAGTGCCATCGTATAGAGCCATCCCTGATCCAAATGTTCGACCGCCTGACGGATCATGCGCAGCAGAATCGGACGAAGAGTCGGCAGACTTTCCGGTTTCAGCAGATCCACCGGTTTGAGATCGACTTCATCCAGCCATTGCGTCGGCACATAACAGCGGCCATTGTGAAGGTCGCGAGCGAGGTCTTTGACGATGTTGGTCAACTGCAGCCCCTTGCCGAATCGCACGCCGATGGTAGACATCTGATCGACATCCCAATGGGCCATCGCCGGCCGATGCGCACAGACCATGCGAGTCCAAAATTCGCCGACACAGCCTGCGACAAAATAGGTGTAGCGATCCAACTCGTCCGGCCGCTCCAACGCCGTGAGCTCGTTCGCCGATGAGCCGGGGAATCTGGTCAGGTCCATCTCCATACCATTCGGCAGCACTTCCATCAGCCAGCGAATGCGCTCGCGATCTCCTTGATCGAACTGCCTGAACAGCGCCAAACACTCCGGCAAACGCTGGAGCAACACGCGTTCAGCCGAGTCGGTCTGGTGCGGCAGCAGGGCCGATTGAATCGCCTGCACGGCTTGCGGCTGAACCTCATCGCCCCTGAACTGCGCGCGAAACATATTGAGATACTGCAGCCGCTGTTCCCGCCCGAGCAGATCAGTGTCGGCGATCGTATCGGCCGCGCGCGCGAACAAATAGGCCAACCCCATTTCATCGCGCACATCCGACGGAAGGACATTCAACGTCAGGTAAAATGAACGGGATACCTGCTTGAGAATGACGTGAAGAAGTTCGTGCTTGGAAGGCTGGGTACTCGTGGCTCGACCTGCTTATCTGACTTCGAGGGTGCCTTCCATGCCTTTCTCCCGATGACTTGGAAGAAACAGCAGCTTCTTATCGCAATAGAAGGAGTAGCGGCCCGGCTTCGTCGGCGTAAATTGCACCGTCACCGTCTTACCGGCACTAACATCTCGTTCGATCGAGAGGCCAGCAGCCTCATCCCGCAACACAAAATTGTGCGGAGTGATGGACGTGATACTGGTCAAGAAGAGTTCGACGGGTTTCCCAACCTGAACGATGAGGTGATGCGGGGTATACGCGTAGCTGTCCAGGACCACAGTGGCCCGTTGCAGGCCGTCTACCAGATCAACAGGAACCTGTAGCGGCGGCACCGGCGTGGCCGGATCGGCGGCCGTGACCGGCGCCGTGCCCATCATCATCACCCCCAACACCAAGAGGCCTAGCGGCCGGGACGAGAGACCTATATGCATGACAAGGTTTCTAACAGAAGGCTTCGGAACCGGTCAACCGACCAGAAATCGACCGCCATCGGCCCTCTCTCCCTGCGGCACACCAGCACCGGCCGCCGAAACCCGAGGGCGGACCGCCTTGACTGGCGTAAAACCTGGTATTATCTGTGAACACCAAGACAACAACAGTGGATCCGCCCCGGGGTGAACGAATTGGCGCGGTGTTCGGTATAATGACATCCAAGGTTCGCGACGCTTCGTAAGAGAAGAAGGAGGCGCGAACCTCCAACGGAGGAGCGATATGAAGTCGTTGAAGGGTATCGGGTTGCTAATTCTCTCGAATATTCTGATTTACCTCACCCTGTCGATTACCGTCCGAGTGCTGGTGAACATGGTGTTGCCGGCATTCGGCATCGACGTCCGGGGGGTCTTCAGTCAGGAACTGCTGGTCTGGTCGCTGGTCATCGGCTTCGGCGGCGCGTTCATCAGCTTGATCTTTTCGAAACAGATGGCGCGAGCCATGCTGGATTGCACTCAGATCACGCAGCCCCGCACACAAGCGGAACAGGTCATTTACGGCTCCGTTCGAGAGATTGCGGACCGCCTTCAGATCACCATGCCGGAAGTCTGGGTGTACGATTCACCAGACCCCAACGCGTTTGCCACAGGGCCGAGCAAGAACAACGCGATGGTGGCGGTATCCACGGGGCTCCTGGCGAACCTGCGAGAAGACGAGGTGAAGTCCGTCCTCGCGCATGAAATGGGCCATGTGTTTAACGGCGATATGTTCTCCACGACGGTCTTGGCCGGGTTGATGAACACCTTCGTGCATTACATCAGCAACTTCGTCTACCAGATGGTTGCGCAACCACAAGGCAGCGATCGGGAGGAAGGCCAGAGCGGGAGCCCGATCCTGGGATTCGTCGTGTATCTCTTCTTGCAGGTCGTGCTGTCGATCCTCGCGATGCTGGTCGTCAGTTGGCATTCGCGGCGCCGGGAATATGCGGCAGATGCGTTTGCCGCGAAGGTGTATGGGAAAGACTCGATGATCAAGGCCCTGCAGGCGATCGACCGGTGGGTCAACCGCGCGCAGTTCGAATACTCGACGCAAGACGCGTTGGCCACGATGAAGATCTCCGGCAACACATCCGGATTTATGCATTTGCTGGCGACCCATCCTCCGATCGAGGAGCGTGTGGCGGCGCTGGAACGTCTCTAACCGAAGGAGTCCATACAATGCCGATCTATAGACCGACTTGTTCATGGAAGGTTCTGGTTCTTGGGCTCATCGTGGGTCTCGGGATTGGTGCCGTAGAAATGGGCCTGGGGTCGGTCGATGCGGCCCAACAAGGAGTCTCGCACATGGCAGCCAATACCTCGACCGTCTATGATTTCACGCTGAACGACATCGACGGCAAACCAGTCTCCCTGAGCCAATACAAGGGCAAGGTCATCATGCTGGTCAACACGGCCAGTTTCTGCGGCAATACCCCGCAGTATGCCGACCTGGAACAGATGTACGAGACTTACAAAGACAAGGGGTTTGAGATCCTGGCCTTCCCCGCCAACAATTTCGGCCAGCAGGAGCCGGGGAGCAACGAAGAGATCAAGGGGTTCTGCCTCACCAAATATAGTGTCGGCTTTCCCCTCTTCAGCAAAATCAGCGTGAAGGGCGACGACAAACATCCACTCTACCGCTACCTCACGGAGCAGAGCCCGTTCCCCGGTGAGGTGGAATGGAACTTCCAGAAATACCTGGTCGATCGTTCGGGCCATGTCGTCGCCCGCTATAAACACGGCACGAAGCCGCTGGCTCAGGATATCGTCAAGGACGTCGAACGGTTTCTCGCAAAAAGCTGATCGGCTTCAGGCCTTCTTCTCAAAGCTGATGTGATCGCGATACTCTTGGATGGCCGCAGCCAATGCGGCCTTCCCAAGAGGGATGTTGGCCTCCAGCGCATCCTCCACACCACGATCGTCGATCACCACGTGATAGCGGTCCTGGATATTGGTCCGCACCGCCGTGCCGTCCTTGAACGTCCGCGGCATATAGATTTCCGTCCAGACTTCCTTCTCGACCAAACAGACATCGCACAAACGCTCATACAAGAGCGCTAATTTCTCCGAATCGGTCTCCTTCATGCCTCCACTCCCTGACGTTAATCGACGCTGCGCACAGTGCGGCGCGCACGGTGGGTGCACGTTAGACTAAGCGAGGGGACAGTTTCAACGGGAGGAAGGCTCGGGCACGGCAGGTAGGACATCAGGTGCCGGCTGATCCGTGACAACGAACCGCATCGTGCCCACCTGGTTCACGGCATGAAAGGGCTGCTGTCCCAACGAGGTGATGTAGATCTTTACCAGATACGTACCGGTCGGCCAGTGCGACGCGGGCTTCTTCAACTCCAAGAACCCATACCGCTCGTGCCCCGGTACTTCCAAACTATCCTGGACGACAACGGCTTCCCCCGCCTTGCCGTCGACACCGACACGAAAGACCTGCGCAGCGAACTGAGCTGGATCTTCAAGCGGAGCGACTTCGAACACGATATAGACTGCGGACGCATCGGGCGTGAACACCGTCGTTCCAGGGGCAATGGGTTTCAGCCGTGGATCCTGGGTAAACCACCCCTTGCGGCCGAACGTGTCCCACTCCACCTCATAGCCTCTGGCCATCTTGATCCACGTGAACAAGGACTGGGGCACGCCCTTCTGTTGCACATCCAGTGACGGCGTTTCGGTCGGCTCAAACTCGGTCGTGACCTGCTCCTTAGGGACCATCAAATCACGCCCCTCCGCGCCTCCTTGCAGCACGCCCAGAGTCGACGCCGCACACAAGATCACACCCAGTCGCCAGGAAAGGCGTGTCTCACCTTGGCGTGCACTCACCCCCGCCGCTCGTCGCACACCGATGGCATCCATGAAGTTATGGTACCCACTGCGAGAAGGAAGGGTCAACCGGCCTGCAGAGATTTGATTGACACAGGGGCAAACCGGTGGGCTCTGGTATAATCGCACTCGTCCCAGACACACGTGACTGCACTGGCACTCGTTGCCGCGCAAGACCTGATGAATCACTCAACTGACGCTCAGCCTTCCCCCTCGTCGCCTCAGCAGATCCCCTGCGCAGACCAGCCTGAAACGTCGGCGCGCGAGGTCAACACGCAGCGCCAGCACTATGGTGTCCGTGATGCAGCCTGCCAAGCCGCAGCGCAAGGCGGCGGGGAAAACTACTTCTCGGCTTTCGCCTTGCTCCTGCACGCCTCTCCGTTCCAGATCGCGATCTTATCCGCTCTGCCCCAACTCGTCGGCGTGGTCGCGCAACTCGCATCGGTGAAGTTGCTTCAGTATCTCCGCCTGCCCAGCCGCCTCCTCATTGCGGGAGGCCGGGCCCAGGCCTTTTGCTGGCTCCCGATTCTGTCGCTGCCGCTGATCGCCCCGGAACATGGCTCATGGCTGTTGATCGGGTTCGCGATGCTGTATTTCGGCTTCGGCCATGTGACCGCCCCGGTTTGGAATAGCCTGTTGGTCGATGTGGCGGAAGCCGACAGACGCGGCGCCTACTTTGCCCGGCGGGCACGGACGACAGCGCTCACCAGTTTCCTTGCCCTAGGACTGGCGGGAGCAATCCTGACACTTGGGCAACGATGGGACATGAGTTGGATCGGCTTTCTCATCATCTTTCTCGGCGCGGCGGCCGCGCGCATGGGAGCCACCACCTGCCAGACCCATGTATCGCGAATGATGCCGGTGCACCAACCCGGCGCGCCGCACGGGTTCCGGCATATTCTCGCCCATGCCGGCAGCGGCGATTTCCGTCGGTTCCTCACCTTCTCCGGTCTGATGCACTTTGCCGTGATGCTCTCGGGACCGTTCTTTGTGATCTATCTCTTGAGGGACCTCCACTGGTCGTACCTGCAATACGCCGGCTGGATGGCCAGTAGCATCTCGGCCCAATTTCTCACGTTAGGGCCTTGGGGCCGGATCGGTGATCGATACGGCAACAAAGCCTTGCTGGCGTTGACCGCCTCGGCAGTTCCCTTCCTGCCCATGGGTTACATGCTGAGCGAGCACTATGCCTTCCTGCTGATCGTGAACTTTTGCGGCGGGGTGATCTGGGCTGGACTGTCGCTGGGTTTGCAGAACTATGTGTTTGATTCACTGCAGCCGGAGGAGCGCACCAGGGGTGTGGCGCTGGCCAATGCCATGAATGCAGTCGGATGGGGGCTCGGCGCGCTGACCGGCAGCTGGGTGGCCACCCTGATGCCGGCGACCGTCTCGCTGGGCTCGTGGCACCTGACACCGGCGTCGAACCTGCCGTTTCTCTTCTGCCTCTCCGGGGGGCTGCGCTTGGTGATCGCCCTGAGCTTGCTGCGGACGTTCGCCGAGCCCCGACGCATTGCCTCCCCGCCAGAGGGTCATCCAGTCTGGGAACTCCCGTTCCTCAAACTCCTGATGACGAGACGGCCATGGAGAAGCCCACGCGTGGCGCCCTAGAGCGTGCGCATCCCTGGGCTACATCCCCGACGGTCTGCGCTCCACCTCTTCCTGTTTCAAGCGGTCGAATGCGCGATCGGCACTTCCTTTGACTTGCTCGGAGGATGGTTGGGCCATCGGCTTGGGTTTTTCGCTCGCACATCCGGCGACAAGCACCACCGCGATGCCAACCGCTCCGATCATGCCGAGGCCACGAAACCACGCACACCGCTTGCTGCAGTTCTGATTCATTCCGCCCCCCTTTCCCTACAGGACAACCGTGACTTCACCACCGACGATGCATTATGGGATAGTCCCCTCTCACGCTCAATATGAAAACGAAACCGGGTTCACCACGTTGACTGCCTTTTCTAAAGGCGCTATCCTCCGCGACGACTGGTGCCCCAATCTGAGAGGAATCCGATGTCACTACATGACCGTCTCACCGAAGATCTCAAATCGGCGATGAAGTCGCGGGATCAGCTACGCATCGACGTGATCCGCATGATCAAAGCCGCCGTGCAATACAAAGAAGTGGAACTGAAACAAGATCTCGACGACGCCGGGATGAGCCGAATCATGACGACGCTCATCAAGCAGCGCAAGGAAGCCGCCGAGCAGTTCGAAAAGGGCAACCGTCAAGACCTCGCCTCCAAGGAGCGGCAGGAAATCACCATTATCGAGGGCTATCTCCCGGCTGCCCTCTCCGTTGACGAACTCTCACAACTCGTCAAGGCGGTGGTGACGGAGTCCGGGGCCTCGTCCCTCAAGGACATGGGCCAGGTGATGAAAACGGTCATGGCTCGCCTCGCCGGCCAGTCCGTCGACGGCAAAGTCGTCAGCGACCTGGTCAAAGCCGCCCTTCAACGGTAAGCCGGCCACCGGCGGTGCTTAACCTCCGGGCGCTTTCGGCCGATACTGAATCTGGCCCGGGCAGCGGCTCGCCTCTCTATACCGGCGTTCGCTCCGCTTCGGGACGCAGCCATTGCCACCTCGGCCGGATGAGGCACTCCATGAATATCCTGATCGTCGATGACTCCCCTGACCAGCAACTCCTACTGAAAACGATCCTCTCCAAGGCCGGTCACCAGGACCTGCTCATCGCCGATTCCGCAACCGCAGCCTACGCTCAACTCGGAATCGATCAGCCCCAAAGCAACCCCCATGCCGTCGATTTGATTTTGATGGATTTTCTGATGCCGGGCATCGACGGCGTGGTCGCCACCCGACACATCAAGAACCTAGACGCCTTACGCGACATTCCCATCATCGTCGTCACGGCGAAGACCGCGCTGGGCGACCTTCAAGCGGCATTTTCCGCCGGCGCCATGGACTTCATCACCAAGCCAGTCACCAGCACGGAATTACTCGCCCGGGTGAACTCCGCCCTGATGCTGAAACAGGAGATGGATTGCCGCAAGGCCCGCGAGGTGGAACTCCGCCGAAGCAATGACGAACTGCAACGCGCCTTGCGGGAAGTGAAAGTCCTGAAGGGCTTGGTGCCCATCTGTGCCTCCTGCAAAAAAATCCGCAACGACCAAGGCTTCTGGCAACAATTGGAAGAATACATCCAACAGCACTCCGAAGCGGAATTCAGCCACGGCCTCTGCACCCCCTGCATCAAAAAGCATTACCCTGGTGTTTACCCAGACTAGCTGCTAGCATCGACCTACGACACTCTTTCAGGGAGACATGATCATGGGTATCCTGATCGTCGATGATTCGACAGACGATCGTCTGTTGATCCAATCCATCCTCGCCAACGCCGGGTACGAAGAAACGTTTGTGGCGGAATCCGCCGCTGCCGCATTTCGTTTGCTGGGCCTCGACGGCATGCGTCAGATGACCGGCCGGGTGGATTTGATCCTGATGGATATCGTCATGCCGTCCACCAACGGGATCGAGGCCTGTCGGCAGATCAAGGCCGTCGAACGGTACCGGGACATCCCGATCATCATGGTCACCGTCAAAACCGATCCGGTTGATCTGCAACTAGCCTTTGCCGCCGGCGCCATCGATTATGTCGCCAAGCCCATCAGCAAGATCGAATTGTTGACTCGCGTCCGTTGCGTGCTCCGACTCGTCCACGAAATCGAACGACGTCGCGCGCGCGAGCAGGAACTGCTGGAGGTCATGCGCCAATTGCAGGAAGCCAACCAGATGCTGTTGCGTCTCTCCTGTCTCGACGGCCTGACCGGCATCACCAACCGACGGCAATTCGACGACTTTCTCGACCAAGAATGGCGGCGCGCCGCGCGTGAATCCACCCCGCTCTCCCTCATTATGTTGGATATCGATTATTTCAAGACCTACAACGACAGCCATGGGCATCAGGCCGGTGATGAATGCCTCCGCCAGGTCGCGCAGCTGATTTCCAGCCACGTCAATCGTCCGGGCGACTTGGTCGCACGGTACGGCGGCGACGAGTTCGTCATCGTGCTGCCCGGTACGACCGTGGATGGCGCCGCACAGGTCGCCGATACCCTCAGACGGAAAGTCTGTGAGGCCGAGATGAAACACCCGAACGGGGACCCGGTGACGATCAGCCTGGGCTTCGCCAGCACGGTACCCAGCCGCGTCGCCGCCCCGACGGACCTTATTCGAGCAGCCGACCAGGCCCTCTATCAAGCGAAACAGGATGGGCGCAACCGAGCCAAACAAGCCGGAGTGCTGACCCTCGTGCATCACACCCATAAAGATTGATTGCGCGTCGACGTCGCCATGGCCGCTTCACGTTTCACCGAGCCGCGACGGAGGACCGTCATCGTTGACTGAGGCGACCGGACGACATGGCAAAACGCATTGCGCGAACGAAACCCACCACCGGCACCGCGTCAAAACGCCCCCTGCGCGCCTCTTCCCGTCCATTGACCGCACTCCAACGCGAGCAAGCCGCTCGCCGGCGCGCCGAACGCGCGCTCGACCGCGCCTCCAAAGAATTGCAACACCGGGTGGAAGAGCTCCAGCGCGCGAAAGATGCCGCTGATGTCGCCAATCGTGCCAAGAGCGACTTTCTGGCCAGCATGAGCCACGAAATTCGGACGCCGATGAACGCCATCATCGGCATGGCTGACCTGCTCTGGGACACGACGCTGACGCCTGAACAACGCAAATATCTCCGGATCTTTCGTCGCGCCGGGGCCAGCCTGCTGAGTCTGATCAACGACATTCTGGATTTGTCGAAAGTTGAATCGGGCCGGCTCGATCTGGACAACATCGACTTCGATCTCTCGGAGCTCATCGACAAGGCGAGTGAAATGTTGGCGCTTCGAGCCAATGAAAAGGGCCTTGAACTCGTCTGCCATCTCTCCAACGATGTGCCGTGCCACCTCATCGGTGATCCCAACCGCCTCTACCAAGTCCTGCTCAATTTGCTCGGAAACGCGATCAAGTTCACCGAGAAGGGATCGGTGGTCATGACCATCACCAACGATCCGGACTGCTCGACACCGGGCGCGATCCGGTTTTCGGTGACCGATACGGGTATCGGGGTGCCGCACGATAAAATCACGGCCATCTTCGACACCTTCACCCAGGCACACAGCACGATTGCCCGCCGGTACGGGGGCACGGGGCTTGGACTGTCGATCTCGCAGCAGCTAGCCGGACTGATGGGCGGACGGATTTGGGTCGAGAGCACCCTGGGCAAAGGCAGTACGTTCCACTGCGTCGTGCAACTCGGCGTACAGGCCGACCCGCCCCCATCGAAGGCCGCAGGCGCACTGAATCTGAGCGGAGTCCGTTGTCTCGTGGTGGATGATTACCCGACCAATCGCTTGATCCTGAAAGAGACCCTCTTCGCCTGGGGTGCCGAGGTAGTCGAGGCGGACAGTGGTGAACAGGCCATGGACGCCATCGAACTTGCGTTGAGTGCCAACATGCGGTTTGACCTACTGCTGCTGGACTGTCGTATGCCCGGCATGGATGGATTCGAAGTCATTGAACGCATCCATGCGGATGCTCGGCTTCAGGACCTGACCATCATCATGCTGGCGTCAGATCGCTGGGCCGACGACATCGCCAAGACGTATGACCTGGGCCTGGGCGGATATCTGGTCAAGCCGATCCGGCGGTCCGATCTTCAACAAACCATCAGCATCGCTTTGGGCCGAAGCAAGCGTGGCTTGCCAGCTGCCCAATCGAGCACGCCTGCTCCGGTCGCCCCCCAGGGGCGATCGTTACGGATCTTGCTGGTCGAAGACTCGCCCGACAATCAGGTATTGATCCAGTCGTATTTGAAAAGCACCTCTCACAGGATTGACTTGGCCGATAACGGTCAAATCGGCGTCGCCAAGTTTCAGAATGGGCACTATGATTTGATCCTCATGGATATGCAGATGCCGGTCATGGACGGGCTGACAGCCACCCGGACCATCCGACGCTGGGAACAAGAACAGGGCTTGCCCGCAGTCCAGATCGTCGCCTTGACCGCCTTGGCACTAAAGGAAGAGTCGGCAAGAATCTTCGAAGCGGGATGCAACGCCCACATGACCAAACCACTCAAGAAAACCACGCTCCTTGAGCTACTCGCCGCCTACGAGAAGACACGCGCGCAGTGATGCCAGACAGTCCAGAACACAGCCAGGCCACCATTCTCGTCCACATCAGTCAGGACCTCGAACCGATCGTCCCGGGATTCCTGGCCAATCGCCGGCGGGATCTCGTGACAATCGAAGCCTGCCTGAAACAAAGCGACTTCAACACCATTCGCATGCTGGGCCATCGGATGAAAGGTGACGGCGGGGGATACGGCTTTGATCATATCAGTGCGATCGGCGACCGACTGGAACAAGCCGCCATCGCACAAGATCCTGCGGCAGTCACCGCACAGGTGGCAGACCTGAAAGACTTCCTCGTAAAGGTGACCGTCATCTACACTCCGTAGGGCCCCCGGCCGCCTTCACGCACACTAGACTTCTGCGGTCTCCCTGCTCAGGACCGGTAATCGTAACCTGAACTCCGACCCCATCCCCACTTGCGTCTCGACTGCAACCGTTCCACCGTGCGCTTCGACAATGCCCTTTACGATGGCCAGCCCAAGTCCTGTGCCGCCGGAATCCCTCGCCCTCGCCCTGTCGGTGCGGTAGAAGTGATCGAACAGGTGCGGCAGATGCTCCGGTTCGATGCCATGCCCCGTATCCCTGACGGCAATCTCGATATGCCCCTCGGCCTGACGTAGCCGCACCACGACCTTACCTCCCGGCGGCGTATACCGAAGGCTGTTGTCGAGCAAATTGATCAGGGCCTGCTTCAGCCATTGCCCATCACCAGAGATCGGCGGCACCGACACCGCATCACACGTGAGGGTGATCCGCCGATCTTCGGCCAGCAGGGCCAATTCCGCAAGGAGATCTTCCACCAGCGATTGCAGCAATAAGGGCTCCAGCCGCATGGGCGGGCGATCCCCAGTGACCTTGGTCAATGCGAGCAACGACCGAGTCAGAGTGATCAGCTTTTCCACCTGCTCCAGGTTGCCGATGAGGGCATCGCGGTACTCAGCTGTCGTTCTCGCCTTCTGCAGCGTCACCTCTAGATTTCCCTGGAGAACGGTGAGCGGTGTCTGCATTTCATGTGCGGCGTAATCCACGAATCGCCGTTGGCTTCGGCTGCTTTTCTGAAAGCGGTCCATCATCGCGTTGAAGGCATGGGTCAAGCGATGGAACTCGCGAAAGGGAGAATCCAGCACCAGCCGTTCTCCCAGATCCGCCTCCGACATGGTTTCGGCTCGACGGCTGAGCTGCTCGATGGGGGTCAGCACCATCCTAGCGATCCAGACACTGCCAGCCCAGGCGATCAGCATGATGGCGCCGGAACCGATCATCAGCAGAATCGCCAACCCGCGCAGGGTCTCCTGCGCGTAGTGAAGAGATTCCTCCGCCTGTAGCACATACCGGATCCCGCCCTCTTTCGAGACAGGAATAGACACGCGCCGAATAGGCGACCCGTCCTGCAAGTGCACAAGATCGAAGACGGTCTCGCCGCGCGCCACCTGGTCGAGCAGAGTCCGAAGTACCGGCGGACGCGGGACGACGTCGGACCCCTTCCACACCAGCTGGCCGTCCACGGAGAGCACCCTCATCGTATGTGAGGCCTCGCGCAATTCATGCTGCTCCTCCTGACTCCGTCCGTTTTGGCCTAACGCGACGAGCTCGCCTCCCGCACTGCGGATCAGCTCGGGGCGCTGCTCAATGATCCGTCCAAGCGTGTCCGCCAGCTCCAACAACCGCCGGTCGACATAGCGGTTCAGCAAGGTTTCACCGCCGACATAGATCAGCAGAGAAAAGGCAAGCAACAGTCCCCCGACCAGCATCAAGGCCGTTGTTCGAATGAGTCGTCCCAGCGCGTTCACGATTGGGGCTCCTGTTCTTCCAACATGTAGCCGGCGCCACGAACCGTGGTGATCAGGGAAGGAGCGAAATCTCTGTCGATTTTCGCCCGAAGCGCCCGGATATGCGCATCCACGATATTCGTCATCGGGTCATAACTGATGTCCCACACATGCTCGATGATGGCGGTCCTCGTGAGCACCCGATTCTTATTCCTGAGCAGAAAATCCAACAAGGCATATTCCTTATTGGTCAACGCGATTTCGGTCCCTCGCCTCCACACTCGATGGGTCGCGGGATCGAGTTCCAAATCCGCCGCCTTCAGCCTCGCCTGTAGCTGCGGACCGCCCCGACGCAACAGCGCTCTCGCCCTCGCCAGAAGTTCTGCAAAGGCGAACGGCTTCGTCAGGTAATCGTCGGCCCCCAAGTCCAGACCCGAGACCTTGTCTTGGGTCGTGTCACGCGCAGTGAGGAGAAACACCGGAGCCGTGACGCCTGCGTCACGCAAACGACGGCAGAGCGTCAGTCCATCAATCTGCGGCAGCATGATGTCGAGGATGAATAGGTCATAGGGATTGAGGGTACCGAAGTGGAGTCCCTGTTCGCCGTCAACCGCCACATCCACCGCGTACCGCTCCTCTCTGAGCCCTTTTCTCAGAAATTGGGCCAGATCGGCATCATCTTCTACCAAGAGAATACGCATATGGGTTCCCTCTAACGCGGCGCGCGCACTGCAGATATCCCCCTCGACTGGTAGCCGCACGCGTCAGACATATCTTAGTACAAGCGTATCGCCGAATTCGATGTACGGACGCGCAGAACACTTCGCCTCGGACACGTTCAATGCTAGACACCATGACAGAACTCGAGGGCACGGTCCTGGCGAGCAGCCGAGCGACGAAGGGTAATCCACTCATAGATGGATTCGTAGGCTCGTGCGATACGTGTCTCTAGACCTTCATTGCCCACCTCCCCTCGTGACAAGTCCGACGGAATGACCGCTTGCCAGTTGAGATCAGGAGCCCGCTGCACTTGCGAAGCCGAGGTGGCGACCAGCGCCAATTCACGGAATTCCCGATGGAGTCGCAATACTTCCGGGGCATCGATCGGGCCGTAAATAGTGCCCACGATGGGGATGGGACTCCTGCGCATCAACGGAAAGGCGACCGAACCGGCATGAACATGGATCATGTCGAAGGTGGGCGCCATGGCGAAGGCCTTCTCCAGCGCCAACATGGCCAGCGCGTCGGCAAGGTGCCGCTTTGGCATCGGATAGGCTCGCATGGCCAACGGCGCTACTGGAATCACCCTCCCGACGGTGTGACTATCTCCACTGGCAAACACCGTGACGTCATGCCTCAGACGGAGCAACCCTTCACTCAGCGATGCAATCATTCGTCCCTCTGGACCTTCACTGTGCAGTGACACAGCTTCATAAAACGGACCGATCTGCGCAATGTTCATGTTCTTTCTCCACCTATATCGTTAGGACCGCTCCTGCGCGCTCAGCGTGCCTCATCCGACTGCAGCGGCCAAACAGCCGCATCGGACACACCCCGGAGCAAAAGAAAGAATAGTGCGAGAAAGATGAAGATTCGTCGAAGAAGGGATGAAGCTTCGGTGAGACGAGGCGGTTCCGGAAAGGCTCTCTAGGACAACGGCTCGGACACGAAGAACACGCGACGTGTTATCGATGAAGAGTACGAGTGGATCACCACCCTGCCGAGTACCCGCGCATTATTGACGATCAGCGTTGGACGGGCGTGAGAAATCGCCCTCCACCCAACGGCAAACGGAGGTGAACGCTACCTGACGGCTGAAGTCTGCGGAGACTACGTGAGGTTGTTGCAGCTAGTGGCAGGAAACAATAAGTTTGGTGGAGGGCAGGGGAGTTGAACCCCCGACCCCTACGTTGCGAACGTAGTGCTCTCCCAACTGAGCTAGCCCCCCACAACTTGAACGGCATTATACACAACCAGCGCGCCAGTCTCCAGATGAAGTTAACGTGATGGTTCTGCGAAGCAACCCATCACGGATACTGAAAACCGACTGCCGGTTGAGGAGGATCCGTCACCACTACCCGCCGCCCTTCCACTCGCAACCGCCCTTCGGCATAGAGCTGAACGGCTCGTGGATAGATGCGATGTTCGTGCTCCAAAATACGAGCGGCTAACGTGTCGGCCGTGTCCCCTTCGACAATCGGCACGGCCGCCTGAATGATGATCGGGCCTTCGTCCACGCCTTCCGTGACGAAATGCACGGTGCAGCCCGCAATTTTGCAGCCGTGTTCGATGGCTTTCTTCTGTACATCCAGGCCAGGAAACGAAGGAAGCAGCGACGGATGAATATTCATCATTCGGTTTTCATAGGCTGAGACCAGCACCGCGGTGACGATTTTCATGTACCCGGCCAGTAGCACCACATCCACTTCATGCTTCTGCAACACTTCAAGGACGGCACGGTCATAGGCCTCGCGGCTCTCCGGTCTCCCCGCAAAAGGTTTGGGATCGAGCCACACCGCCGGCGCGCCATGCGTGCGTGCGCGCTCGAGAGCCACGGCATCCTGCTTGTTACTGATCACCACGGCGATCTCTGCCGACAGCGCATCCCGCTCAATGGCGTCGATGATCGCCTGCAGATTGGATCCCCGTCCGGAAGCCAAGACACCGAGCCGCACGAGCCGAGGCGCCTTAGCCGACATACTCGACCACCCCTTCGTCGGTCTGCTGTGCGACCATCTCGCCGATGTGATACGCCTGCTCCCCTAACTCACGAGCCTTCGCCATGACCCGATCAGCATGATCGGGAGCCACGACCAGGATCAGGCCGATTCCCATGTTGAAGACGCGATACATTTCATCCAGCGGCACCGAGCCGCGCGCCTGAATCGCCTCGAAAATCGGCAACACCGGCCAGGACCCACGACGAATCCGCGCGCCGCATCGCGCTGGAAAGACTCGCGGCAAATTATCGGTGATCCCCCCGCCGGTGATATGGGCAATCCCCTTGATCGGACAGCATTCCATCAGCGACAGCACTTGCTTCGCATAAATCCGCGTGGGCGTGAGCAGGGTCTCGCCGAGCGGTCCGCCTAATTCCGGCATGACCGTTTCGACGGTCAACCGGCTTCGCTCCAGCAGGACTTTCCGCACGAGGGAAAAGCCGTTGCTGTGCACACCGCTCGAGGCCAACCCGATGATCACGTCACCCGGAACAATCTGCTTTCCGTCGATGATCTTCGGACGATCCACGACGCCCACGGCAAAACCAGCCAAGTCGTATTCACCGTCGCCGTAAAACGAGGGCATCTCGGCTGTTTCACCGCCGATCAACGCACAGCCTGCTTGACGGCAGCCGTCGGAAATCCCCTTCACCACCGCTGCCGCCGTCGCGATGGACAGTTTGCCCGTGGCGAAGTAATCGAGAAAGAACAATGGCTCCGCACCGCTCACGGCGATATCGTTGACGCACATCGCGACCAGGTCGATGCCGACCGTGTCGTGTTTGTCCATGAGGAAGGCGATCTTGAGTTTCGTCCCGACGCCGTCCGTTCCCGACACGAGCACCGGATCCTGGTAACGATTGGCCTGGAACCGGAAGAGGCCACCGAAGCCGCCCAGATCGGTCATCACCTCAGGGCGAAACGTCGCCCGCACATGCGGCTTGATTCGCTCGACGAATTCATCGCCGGCATCGATATCGACTCCGGCATCACGATAGGTAGTCATTGGGGCCGCATCTTAGCGATGGACGAAAGGATAGGTCAACATCAGAGATGGACATCAGGGCACTCGCCGTTACGAACACGTTGCTCAAAACGGTCGTCCAGCAAGGCCGCAAGGAGCCGACGCGAGTGAGGCGTACCCTCGGGGTACGTCGCAGGGAGCGTCGCGACTGAGAACGCCGCTGGCGGCCGTTTTCAGCAACTTGCCTTACATTTCGGGACGCATCTCCACATCAAGCAACTTAATCTTCCGATGCAAATGGCTGCGCTCGATCTTGAGGTCTTCGGCGGTGCGGGAAATGTTCCAATGATGCTCGCGCAGTTTGCGGGCGATAAATTCTTTCTCAAACGCATTGCGGGCATCGCGGAGCGAATCATACGGTCTGGTCAGCAATGTATTGGCCGGTTGCACACCGGCGGCCGATTGTGCGACCAGCGGTTGAGGACGCACCTGCAAGGCGACGGAGGCATGCGCCGCTTCGATTACCGGACCGGGCACCATAATCATCAGCCGCTCAATCAAATTCCGCAGTTCACGGATATTCCCCGGCCATTCATACTGCATGAACACATCCATGGCCTCCGGCGACACCTGTTTGATCTTCAGGCCCTGCTCTTCTGCATGCACGCGCAAGAAATGCTTCACCAGCAACGGGATGTCCTCACGGCGATCGCGCAGGGTGGGCACCACAATCGGCACCACGTTCAGCCGATAGAACAGGTCTTCACGGAACGTCCCCTTCTCGATCTCCTGCAGCAGATCCTTATTCGAGGCGGCCAGCACCCGTACATCCACCTTGATCAACTTGGTCCCCCCGACCCGCGTGAACTGCTGTTCCTGAAGGGCACGCAACACCTTGGCCTGCGTGCTCAGACTCATGTCCGCAATTTCGTCCAAAAACAACGTGCCGCCGTCGGCTTGTTCGAACTGGCCCCGCTTCATGGTGGTCGCTCCGCTGAAGGCCCCGCGCTCGTGACCGAACAACTCGCTCTCGATCAAGGTTTCAGGAATCGCCGCGCAGTTCACCGCCACAAAAGGCCGGGTCGCCCTGTGGCTATGCTGATGGATGGCCCTGGCCACCAATTCCTTCCCGGTGCCGTTTTCGCCGCCGATCAACACACGACTGTTCGTGGGACCGGCCGTTTCGATCAGTTGCTTCAACTGTTGCATGACCGGCGCCTGCCCGATGAGTTCGAACTTCCGTTCGACCTTCGTGCGGAGGCTGCGGTTCTCCTGCTCCAGCCGATGCTGATCCAGAGCGTGCTTGACCCTGAGCGTCACATTTTCAAGCGAGAGCGGCTTTTCGATATAGTCGTAGGCGCCCAACTTGATCGCCTTCACCGCGGTCTCGATCGACCCATGCCCGGACATCATCATTACCTGCGTGCTGGGCACCAGTTCGCGCAGGCGTTTGAGTGTCTCTAGTCCGTCCATCTCAGGCATCCAGATGTCCAGCATCATCAGTTCGGGTGGATTCATGGCGCAATGTTTGAGGGCCTCCATGCCGCTTTTGGCCACACTCACGTCATACCCTTCATCCTCCAGGATGCTGCTCAAGGAATTCAGAATGGAGACTTCATCATCGACAATGAGAATCGAAGCAGACATGCATCCCCCACATACGATCCGGCAACAGCAACACGATCGTTCGTTCCTCTACACCGGCAATTCGAACGTGAACAAGGCTCCCTTCGGCTGATGATTGCCGGCATGAATCTGGCCGTCGTGATCGGTCACAATCCGTCGCACGATCGCCAACCCCAGGCCGGTCCCGGTCTTCTTTCTGGAAAAATAGGGCACAAAGAGTTTGTCCTGATCCTCGGGGGCGATGCCCGTGCCTTCATCCGCCACGGTGACGACCGCCCGGCGTTGTTTGGTATCGTATCGGGTCGTGATCCACAACCGTCCCTTCTGATTCATGGCATGAATGCCGTTATCGCAGAGATTCACCAGGACACGCTTGATTTGCTCGCGATCGAAATTGAAAGGCGGCAGGTCGGAGTCGAGGGACACCACACAGGCAATCTCGCGATGTGCGCTCTCGTAGAGCGCCACGACTTCTTTCACGACATCGTCGAGAGAGTTCATCGTCATGTGCGGCGCCGGCATGCGTGCAAATTTCGAAAACTCATCCAACATCTGCTTGAGGCTGCCGACCTCGTTGACGATCACCTGGGTGGACTCGTCGCAGATACGGTCGAAATCCGGCGCCTTGTCCTGAAATTTTTTGCGCAGCCGCTGCGCGGAGAGTTGAATCGGCGTCAACGGATTCTTGATCTCATGCGCGATCCGCTGCGCGACTTCCCGCCAGGCCGCCGCCTTCTGCGCCTTGATCAATTCCGACAGGTCCTCAAAGATCAGCACGAACCCGAGATCCTTGTTCGACTCGTCCTTCATGCGCGAGCAATGCACACCGATGGTCAGAAAGCGTCCCTGCAAATCCAGCTGCCCTTCCAGCGCGATGTTGTCCCGTTGGTCGGCCAGCATGCGATCATAGACAGACTGAAATAGATCGAGCTTGTACTCTTTGAACACCTCGTTGGCGGAACGGCCGCGAAACCGGTCGGCCCACAATCCCAACATGCGTTCGGCTGACGGATTAAAGGTCGTGATGAGTCCCTGACGGTCGATCGACAGGACCCCCGCGGCAATCGTATCGACCACCGTCTCGATATACGCGCGCCGTCGGTCCAGTTCGAGGTTGGACTGGCGCAGCGAGACGTTCGCCTCCTCGACCTTACTTTTACTGCCTTGCAAATCGGCAGTCATCCGGTTGAAGGATTCGACCAGAGTGCCGATTTCATCCGTCGCCTTCGCTTCGATACGAACCGACAGATCCCCCTGCGCAATAGCCTCGGTGGCTTCGGCCAACCGTTGAATCGGCACGGTGATACCGCGCGCCACGTAAAATCCGAACCAGGTGGCGCTGAACAAAATCATCACGGTGATGACGGCCACCAGGAGATACGCGCCGGCCTTGATGGGATTCTTCATCGCTTTCATCTGTTTATACTCGGCATATTGCCGACCGATGCTCTCCATTTTTCCGAGCAACGATTCCGGCACATAGGCGTCGACCACCACGACTCCGTCGATTTCCCCGCGCCGCACGCTGGAGGCAATCGGTACACCGGCCCGCACCAACCGGCCGGTCTGCGCTTCCTGCACCGAGGTCAGCTCCTGCTTGCCGTTGATCACCTGTAACACCAGCTGACCAATCGGCAGATCGAGCACGGTTACCGGCACCTCAGGATCCAAGGCCTTCGTCAGCGTTTCCATTTTTGAGGAGAACACCTCGATGCCAGCCGTGGCATATTCGGCTCGTTTTCTGGCGATCGCCGCGACCAACAAATCCCGTTGCTCCGGCAGCAACAATTCCTCGCGAAAGATCTCATGACTGATGGCACGCGCGCTGTTGATCGCCAACGACACATGCCCGGCATGGTGCATGCGCGCCACCTCATACGAGTCCTTCATCACATGTTCGATCTGATCGTTGAACCAGACATCAACGGCTTTGTTGACCAGCCCGCTGGCGACCAATGCGAGCAGCACGGTGGGAATGAGGGAAAATCCGATGAAGGCCGCGACCAGCTTTGCCCGAAACCCTGACCCCACCAGACGATGTCGGCGTTCGAAATAGGCTTTGATGAGGTTGCGGGACAGGAGCAGCGTGAGAACGACAAACCCGATCAGGTCGAGATTGACCAGTAGCAAGACGAAAGCATACCCGGTGCTGGGGAGAAAGGAATCCGATTCCTCCCCGACCGGAACAGCCATTTGCGCATAGTACAATGTCAGCGCCAGGCATGGCAGGAGGAGGATCAGGACAATCCAGACAGGCCGGACATGGCGCTTGCGCCGCTCGCTCTCCAGGGAGGCGGGTGAGGACGGCTCCTGTTCGCGCAACACCCCCGGAGGGAGGAGTTTGGTCATGTCCGTCGACTCAGGCATCGAGGCTACTCCGACTCATTTTCGGCCCGTGCAGGCCTGCCTCACTATAACGAATTCCCCCAAGAGTCTCAAAATCTGCACAGCACCGACTGGTCTCGCTTCAGAAAGCTCGGCGACACGGGTAAGGGCACAAGGCAAGGGAGAACCCGGGGGAGAGGACACGCGGCAAGGGACGGCGCGCACGCAGGAAGCACTCACACGTTACGGGGTGTGGATCGACGGTTTTCCGGCAGTCAGGCTCACAAATTTCATCCTCAACGCGTAGAGCATGTCCTTCATGACGACCTGCTCGTCCGGCGTGAGGTTGCCTCGGGTTTTCTCTTCCAGCATGGACAGGAGATCGATGATTTCCTTCGCTTGAGGAAGGTTCAGCGGCATGGCCGGCTGTTGAGGATCCAATTGTTCCCCCATCAGCATCAGAGCCGAACTGCCCATGGAAATCACGAAGGACGAAAAGTTGACCGGCAGATGCCCGGCATGCCCATGCGCGTCAGCATGATGTGACTCGGCCGGTGCCGGTTCAGGAGTAGGAGGTGTGGGAGCCGATGCTGCGGCGGGCGCCTCTTCACCTCGTCCTCGACGATCGCGGATGACGAACCCTTGCTCCTTCTCATCACCCATATACATGCCCTCCGATCAACCGGCCATACCGTGCAGGGCCGTACCCTACCATAGGCCTGGAGGGCACGCAAGACAGCCAGGCCCGTTGAAGGCCGGATCAAACTCGGTTAGAGTGGCGCCACGAAAGGAATTCGCATGTCCGCACGTTTCGACGACGTTGTCCGTATCATGGCTCGCCTCCGTGCCCCCGGCGGTTGCCCCTGGGATCGAAAGCAGACCCACGAGTCGCTGAAGCCCTACCTCATCGAGGAAACCTACGAAGCGCTCGATACCATCGATCGACGCGACTTCGCCAAGCTCAAGGAAGAGCTGGGCGACGTGTTGCTCCAGGTGCTGTTTCACAGCCAGATCGGCACCGAAGCGGGCACCTTCACCATCGACGACGTGCTCGAGCAACTCGGCGACAAGCTCGTACGCCGCCATCCGCACGTCTTCAGCGAAAGTGCCGACGGGACACCTGCCCTCAATTCCGACCAGGTCGTGCATCGCTGGGAAGACATCAAACGGGCCGAGCGCAAGAGTGCCGGAAAGCCGGATTCGGTCCTGCACGACATTCCCAAAGCCCTGCCGGCACTGTTGCGGGCCTACCAGACTCAGGTTCGTGCCGCACGGGTGGGATTCGACTGGCCCGAGAGCCCACAGGGGCTGGCTGCGGTCCTCGATAAGGTGGACGAAGAACTCGGGGAACTTCGCCACGCCATCCACGACGCGTCGCCACCGCCGCAGACCGCCTCCACGCCCAAGATGGAGCCGACAGCGGCCATGGCCGCCGAACTGGGAGACCTGCTGTTCTCACTGGTGAACGTGGCGCGTCACCTCAAAGTGAATCCGGAGGAGTCCTTGCGGCTGGCAACGAATCGCTTCACCAGCCGCTTTCAGTTCATTGAGCAGGAGGCGGCGCGAACTAGCCGCAACGTGAATGATTTGACCCTGGCGGAGATGGATGCCTTCTGGAATGCCGCGAAGCAGCAGGAATCACAGGAGCAGAACCAGGCAGGCGCCACGCCGGCTCCTTCAACGAACCCGACTCACTCTTCCTCATGACCACCGACAAGAATCCATACGAAGAGGGCAAACGCGCGGGGCTCCATCCGCTCATCGTCATCTTCGGCGCCATTCTCATCATGTGGCTCCTCATCAATCTCGCCGTGCCCAGCGGGAAACAAAAGCAGGCTACCGGCCCCGAAATTTCACAAGTGGTGATCGAGGATCCCGATGCAGCGCCGGTGATGTTTAAGGTACAGGCGACGCTGACGGAATTTAATGCCGTCAGCATCGTGGTACCGGCGCAGGTCACGACCAGTCAGGTTGTCGGCCTGCTGAAGCAGTTCAAACAAGCCCGGCTGGATCAGAATCTGCCGTCCATGCTCCCGGCCACGAGCCCTGGCCACAAACTCGGCGACCAGGCAGTCGCCGACCTCTACATTTTTTCAGACCCCAAGTATGCGACGCCTGACGTCGTGGGCACCTTGGCACGCGGAGCCCATGCTCCGGGCAACCTCTACCCCCAGGCGATTCCTTTCGAAGAGGCGATGGAACAGGTGCGCGGCCATTACCGCATCGATCTGAACGACACGAGCAACCCCGACACCGGCGCCATCGGATTTGCCGACGAATCCGGGGTTCACAGTAAACAATATCGACGCATTTTCTAGAGACTCCCGTCGAAAACCCACGCCAGACGCGCCGTCGCTATCCCCAGCCTCATCGACACCGGCAAATATGCCCCTAGGGGTTTTCATCTTCTACCGCATATGGTGGTCCGTATCGCTGGCACCCCAATGCCTAAAACTTGTGCAGGGTGCTGAAGGGCCGGTCTGCCGAGGGCCCAGGACGGCTCGACGGCCACTATGCACATGCTTATCCACAGATTCTGTGCGTGAGGAAGAGCGACCCGGCGCGCGCGAGCGACATACCTTAGACACGTTGGCATGGGGCCCTGAACGGGGAAGCGAGAGACCACCGGCAGGCTGAGAATCGCGACGGCTTCGATGCGCCGCCGTCGTACCGGCGAAGAGAGGCTAGCTCCCGAGGCCGATCGTGCTTTTGATCTCCGCGCGCAAGGCCTCCTGCTCGGCCTGCACCCAGGCCTCGAGCTGTGGGAAATGGTGCGCGAGTGGACCGGTGAAGGGAGGCACCAGTACATCGCCGCGCTCCTTCAACCAGCCTTCCGCTTCGGCAATTCGAACTTTCTGATCCCCGATCTTTCGCGAGAGGAACTTGTTGACCATCAGCTGTTGCCCCGGACTTCCCGTGACCGTTCCGAGGAGCTTGGCTTTGACGTACTCCAACTCTTCCGTCAAGGCGATCTTCACGCGAACTGCATGGGTCGCCGCCCAGGTCGCCCGTTGAATGGAGTAGTCGTATGAAAACACCGGCTCTCGGGGCTCGCGAAACGGGCCGGTCACATTGGAAATCACCAACTGGTCGTTCAACATCTTCGTCTTCCCTCTTTTGCCTCACCCGTCATGATTCCGGCCTGCCGGTGGAAACCGATTGCAGGTACCGAAGCGTGCGGGCGGCTGTCTCCGCGCCGTCTCTGATGCAATCAGGCAGGCCGACGCCCCGATAACCGGCGCCCGTGATTGACAACCCACCGAATCGGGACACCGCCGTCTCCAGCTGTGCCAGCCGGTCGAGATGCCCGATCGTATACTGCGGCATGGCCCGATGCCACCGGTTCACGTCCACGTAGTGCGGCGCCGCCTGGAGGCCCACAATAGACGCCAATTCATCTCGCACGCATCGCACCAGCGCTTCATCGTCCTGCTGGAGGATCGCTTCCCGCCCCACACCACCAAGATAACACCGCACCGAGACCTCGTCAGGCGGCGCACGATGGGGCCACTTGATCGAAGTCCACGTCGCGGCAATCAAATCGCGGCCTTCAACCCGAGGCACCACAAAGCCGAACCCCTGCAACGTGTGTCCCACCGCCGCGGCCGGATAGATCAGAGAAATCGTCGCCGTCGAGGCATAGGGAATCGTCTCCATCAACCCGGCAGCGAGGGGACTCAACGGCCGAACGAGGTCGGCACTCACATAGGCCGGCGTCGCCAACACCAAGGCTTCTGCCGAAAGCGCCGTCCCATCGGAACACACCACATCGTACATCCACCGGCCCGCCTGATGCGACCGGACGCGGACCGCTTCGGCTTGCACTCCGGATTTGAGCACGCCGCCGCCCTGCTGAATGCGAACCGTCAAGCCGGCTACCAGATCCGCCAAGCCGTGTTTCAATGTGACAAACATCGTATGTCGCGAGCGACCGTCGGAAGGGGCCTGCGCGCGAGCGCGACGGGCCGCCATCATCCCGCGGATCACGCTGCCATGCGACTGTTCCAATTCATAGAATCGAGGAAAGGTCGCACGAAGGCTCATCTGTTCGGCATCACCGGCATAAATACCGGCCATCAACGGCTCCATGACCCGTTCGCAGGCATGCCGACCGAACCGGCGGCGAAAGAAGGACGCCAACGACTCATCCTCCGTCGATCGTCGCGGCGGAATCAGGACGTCGCAACCCATTCTGGCCAGATCGATCCAGGACAAGAGCCCGCTGCGAAAAAACGGTCCTAGCTGGGACGGGGTAAAGGTCACCAACCCTTCCGGCAACTCATGCAACTGCCCGCCCCGGAGGACGCTCGCCTTCTTTTCTACCGGGTTAGTATTGATGAGCTGATCGGTGATACCTAGTCGTCGGCAGAGCTCCATCCCCCAGGGCTTCTGGGACAGAAACGAATCGGGCCCTGCCTCCATGACCAGCTGGCCCACCCGATGGGTCACGATCTTTCCGCCCCAGACCGGCGCGGCATCAAGGATGGTGCAGGACAGCGGCAGGTTGGCGGTTGCCGCCTGCTCAAGAAGAGCAAAGGCCGTAGAGAGGCCCGAGATACCTCCACCAATGATGATGACTGACTTTGGCGTGCGCGTCACAGATGGTGCTGCTAGTAGGAGGTGAGACAAGACTGCGACGATCCATGAACATTTCGAGCGTCAGGATAAGCGACGAATGATTTCCCGAGGATAGGCAACCAGGTCCTGTAGCGCGACGGCTCCACGCGGGGAGGTGAGTCGTACGTCGCTGGGTAGGTCGACCCTCGGAGCGACGCAAGAACAATGCTGCAGGCCTGTTTCAACATCCGTCTAATCAACCAGCGTGGACTCGTGTGCATCCACCACCGACGTCAGGATGTCGATCAATGGAGCCGAGGCGTTCAGCATGGGGATTCGTTTCAGGTCAATTCCCTTGGCTCGGGCCGACTCGGTGAGCTCAATATCAATATCGTACAGCGTTTCCACGTGGTCACAGAGAAAGCCGATCGGCGCCACCAGCACATGCCGGTGTCCTTCATCCGCCAACGCCTCCACTGTCGCCTCAACGGATGGCCCCAACCAGGTCTCTCCCGAGCGTCCCTGACTTTGATAGGCGAAGCGCGTCGGGCGGTCGCCGAGTTGCGCACAGACCGCTTGAGCGGTGCCATGGACCTCCTCGGGGTAGGGATCCTTCATGGCGATCACCCGCTCCGGCAGGCTGTGGGCGGTAAACACCACCGGCACCTGTTCACGCACGCCTGCGGGAAACGTGTTCAAGGTCCGCTGAATATGCTCGACGATGGCGGCGATCAACAATGGATGACGATGCCAACTCGTCACGAAACTGATCGGCGTCTCATCAGCACAGGCAGCCCGCGCGTCTTCCACCTGTTGCATGTACGCCCCGATGCTGAGGGAAGAGTATTGTGGCGCCATGCACAGCCCGATAATCCGTTCCGGGCAGGCGTGTCGCAGCTCGGCGTAGGTTTCCTTGATAAAAGGATGCCAATGCCGCAACCCGACGTAGCAGCGATAGCGTGCTTCGCCTGAGTCATTCAACCGCCGTTCCAGCGCGCCGGCAACCTCGCGCGTAATCTCGAGCACGGGAGATTTCCCGCCAGTCATCCGATAGCGAGTCCGGATTTCTTCCACCAGTTCGGGAGAGGTCGGTCGCCCGCCCCGCACATCCTTCAGATACGGCTCGACATTGTCCAGACAATCTGGCCCACCCATGGCCATCAGCAATATGGCGATCGGTCGCTGGGATAGAGGCATGCTCAACTCCAGCCGCAGCCTGGTTATGTTTTGCTTAATCGATGGACGAGATCAATCGTTGCGGCGACATGTTCCACGGGCGTATTGGGGAGAATGCCGTGGCCAAGGTTGAAAATATGCCCTGGACGTCCGCCGGCCCTCCGCAGAATGTCCGTCACGCGCCGCTCAATCTCATGGATGGGAGCAAACAATGCCACCGGATCCAGGTTTCCCTGCACAGCGCGATCGTGCCCCACCATGGCCCAGGCCTCATCGAGTGGAATGCGCCAATCGATGCCGATCACATCGCCACCTGCCTGACGCATCGACTTGAGGATGGCGGTCGTCCCGGTGCCGAAATGAATGAGCGGCACCCCCTCATGCTTGAGGCCGTCAAAAATCAGTTGCACGTGCGGCATGACATATTCGGCATAGTCACCGGCCGACAGGCAGCCCACCCAGCTATCGAACAGCTGCACGGCCTGAGCCCCGGCCTTGACTTGCCGACGAAGGTAGCCGGTGATCACCCGCGCAAACTTATCCATCAAGCGATGCCAGACTTCCGGCTCGCCGTACATCATCTGCTTGGTATGAATGTAGTTGCGAGAGCTGCCCCCTTCGATGGCATAACTCGCCAGCGTAAACGGAGCCCCGGCAAATCCGATCAGCGGGACACGGCCGGCCAGCATCGTGCGGGTGAGGCTGATGGCGTCCATCACATATTGAAGGCCGTCGTCGTCCATGACCTTGAGCCGATCCACCGCCGCGCGATCCCGTACGGGATTGTGAATGATCGGTCCTTCGCCCTCGGCAAATTCCAGGGAGAGGCCCATCGGTTCAAGGGGCAGCAAAATGTCGGCGAAGATGATGGCGGCGTCGAGGGCAAACCGGTCAATGGGCTGCAAGGTGACTTGCGCCGCCAATTCCGGCGTTTTACAGAGTTCGAGGATCGAGTGCTTTTCCCGCAATCGTCGATATTCGATCATGTACCGGCCTGCCTGGCGCATGAACCAGACCGGCGTACAATCAACCGGTTCGCGCCGGCACGCTTTCAAAAATCGATCATTCATAGTGGGGCGCATTGTAGAGGGGCAGTCAGAACAGAGTCAAACAATCTGAGCCGAGAACGATTGCGCAGCCGGCCTCATCGCCCCGGCCGAGGCGTACAGTCCCGTCGTAACCGCCGCGCATGTCAAAAAAATCCCGACGCAAGGATCAAAAATCTCACGACATTTCCCTACTGATCCGTGTATACTACTCGCACGTGTCTGAAAACCTGAGTCTCTTCGCTCACTGATCGACACTATCCCGTGTATTGAGCGGCCTGCCTATCGCATTACTCGCAAGCGCCGCAAAGATGAAATCCCGCGACTGCAAGAGCGGCGCGACCCCTCGGTAACGCATCCTGATTGACACAACTGTGGAGGTGGCATGAGTAGTGACTTGCATCCACTCACCTTACCCGAGAACGGTGAGCTGCCTAAAACCGTCGAACAACCTGCGGTTGCGCAGGCCCCGAGCCACACACCCTGGCTGACGATCCTGCATTGGTTTGATTCGTGGGCCGGCATCGAAAACATGAAAACCGATGCTGCTCCCGCCACCGTGGACTGGCTGCGGGCCATTCCGCTCATCACGGTCCACTTGATCTGTCTCGGCGTGTTCATCGTCGGCTGGAGTTGGGTTGCCGTAGGCGTCTGCGCCGCCTTCTACTTCATCCGCATGTTCGCCATCACCGGATGGTATCACCGCTATTTCTCGCATCGCACATTCAAGACTTCCCGAGCCTGTCAATTTGCCTTTGCGTTGTTGGGCTCGTCGTGCGCACAACGCGGTCCCCTCTGGTGGGCCGGCCACCATCGGCACCACCACATCTATTCCGATAAGCCCGAAGACACGCATTCGGTCCGCCAGGGAGGATTCCTCTGGGCCCATATCGGCTGGATCAGCTCCAAGAAGTTTTTCCCGCCACGCCTGAAGAGCATCGGCGACTTCGCCAAGTTCCCCGAACTGCGCTTTCTGGATCGCTTCGACACGCTAGTGCCCACCATCTGCGGATTCGGCATGTTCGGACTGGGGAAGCTGCTGGAAGCCTATGCACCAGGACTCGGCACGAATGGTCCGCAAATGTTGATCTGGGGGTTCTTCGTGTCTACCGTGGCCCTGCTCCACGGCACCTGCACGATCAACTCGCTCTCGCATGTGTATGGATCGCAGCGTTACAAGACGGGGGATGACAGCAAGAACAACTTCATCCTTGCCATGATCACGCTCGGCGAGGGATGGCACAACAACCATCACTACTATGCGGCCTCGACCCGCCAGGGATTCTATTGGTGGGAAATCGACATTACCTACTACATCCTCCGTGCCATGCAAGCGGTCGGCTTAGTGTGGGATATCCGCGAAGTCCCAACGCACGTTCGGGAAGGAAAAAGCAAACTCGCCTGACGATACAAGGGGGGCGGTCATTCAAGCCCGCCCCCTTGACGCCGCACTAAACCCACTCTGATTCTTCCGCCGACGCAGGCTTCCGCCCATACAGAGCCCGCAACCGCCCCCGAATCTCGCTGCTCACCGAATCGATCTCTGCGATTTCCGCGTCGCTCGCAATCCACGCGTCCTCCGGCGCCAACTCGATACGGTAGTGATTTTTCTTCATCGAGAACCACTCGATGTACGGATGCGGCACCAAATGCGGGTGCGGATCGAAGGAAATCAGACTGGCGTCCCCAACCTGGGGAATCTCGACGTCACCCAACACCTGAGCAGCAAGGTCCTCATCCGCGAACCGGCTATTCTTGAACCGAATCACTCTGCCGGCAATTTCTCCACGGCAATTCCCGGCGAGATAGAACTCGACCGGTCCTAGCACCGCGAAGGTGATCCGACCAACCACCGTCCCGTCTTCTCGATTATCGAGAAATCCTTCTTGCACCCATCGGCTATTCCCGAACTTCTGAGCCACGCTCCCCTCCCTCCGGACGCACAGACACGGACGTTGCCTGTGTCGCGGCCCCCTCACCTGACACCCACGAACCAAGCAGGACACCGCCCAGGATCATCACGCTGCCGAACCATCCCTGCGCATCCAGGTTCTCACCCAGGAAATACCAGGCCAGCCAGGCCGCGATAGCCGGCTCTGCCGCGAATAATAATGCGACTTGCTGGGCCGGCAGGAGTTGCTGTGCCCACATCTGCACCCCAAACGCGCCGGTCGCCAAGACCCCAGTCACCACCAGCCCGACCACTAACACCTGCGTTGGCGCGAACATGGTCGCAGTCGGCTCCTCCCACCACATCGCCCCCAGCATGGCCACTGTCATCAGCACCAATTGCCAGGCGAACAAGGAGACGGCGTCAGTCACCCGCGTATACCGTTCCAAACAGACGATATGCGCGGCAAAGGCAGCCGCGCTCCCCAAGGTCAGCACATCCCCGAGGTTGGCGGATGCCGCTGGCTTGACCAGGAACCATAGGCCGACTAAGGCCATCCCATTGGCCACCCACGTGTGCGCACCGAGCCTGCGGAGGTAGAGGGGAACGAAGACGACATACAGCACCGTGATAAACGCCGAGTTCGACGCCGTCGTCAAATGCAGCCCCACCGTCTGCAGTACGTACCCGAGAAACAGCCAACTGCTCGCAACCACACTCATCCGCAGCATGGCGGTATTTGTCGTCAGCGCACGGCGCATGAGCACGAGCACCGCACACACCACGAGCGTGCCGAGCAGAAATCTCAGGAACAGGAACGACAGCGGGGAGATTTGTTCGAGTGCGGCTTTCGTAGCCGGAAACGTTGCCCCCCACACCACGGTCGTGAGGAGCAGCGCAAGTTGAGGCATGGCGAAGCACGATGCGGAATGAGACTGACTGACGGGCGGAGCGGGAAGCGGCTCCCCAATTCCGCCCGTCAGCAATCACCATTCACGCATGATCATTCCTGATGTTAGGGCTTGCAGAGTGCACATTTGCGCTCGTCGCTGGTCCCGGCCAACTCCATCGCCGCCAATGCGCGCTCCTTGTCCGGGTAATCGAACCAGCCGCCTTCCCAAAAATCGCTGCTGGAAACGCTGGATGGCACTTCCGAACAACGATCCCGATGAAGCGTCACTCGATCGATCGCGCGTGCAATGTGAATCCAATAGACCATGGTACCCCGTCGGATTCCGCCGTCGTTACCGTTGCACTCGCACCCTACCACGCATGTCGCGGAGAGAGCAACGCGCAGGAATCACCGAGCCCCAACGGCTCCGTGACGGCAATGAGCATGAGATTATGGAATCAAACCAGGAGGTTGCGTTAGGGCAGGAGCTGCCACTCGTCCTTCTCGATCACGGTCTTGACACCGCTTTCCAGCTTCTTGACGTCCTTCTCCTCGAACAGTCGCATATACCGCTCGATCCGATCCGGATCATCGATACGCTCTTCCTGCATGACACCGCCGCTACCTTTGTACTTTCGAATTAACAGGGGCATTTCAACCGCTCCTCTAAATGTGGCTCGCGTTTCGACACAAAGATTCGGTACAATAGTGCAAAGTTACGCATAGGGTCAAGCGTTTCCACACAGAGAGTGCCGTTCTCTCGCCCACCCTGCCCGGGTGGAGCCGGGGCACGTCATCCAAGGAGTCGACCATGTCGGTCTACGAATATCGCTGCGAACAATGTACCCACCAGTTCGAAGCCACCCAGTCCATGCACGCCCGGCAGGAGGATACGGTCTGCCCGAAATGTAACAAACTTGGTGCCACCCGGATGTTCTCTTCCTTTGCCTCAAAAGTGAAGGGCAGCCATAAGCCAGGATTCGAGGAGATCAAAGCCTACGACATGCTGAATGAACGCATGGATCGATTCTCGAAACTGCCGCCTGCCATGGGCAAGCGGGTAGATGTCAGCCCGGAGATGATGGCCGGCGCAGTCACCCCGACGGAAAATACTCCCCCGTAATCGGGCCACGTCCTGACGACCGCCCCCACACTATCGCGCGGACGTGGACGGCTGGCGAATGGGGCCCCAGAGCAACCACTCAACGGCACAAGGAGAGTCGTTCAGCATGGTCTCCCGTATCAGCGGATTAGTTTCTGCCTTCCTCCTGCTCCTCAGTGCGCTCCCGGCCTTGGCGGAGGTCGCCGGCTCGATGATGATTGCCGGCCATGGCCCAGAACAACACGTCATAGAATCCCTGGCCCACGCATTTGAAAAAGCCAATCCTCGCGCCTACATCGACGTCGCCTGGGACGACAATTCCAAACCGCTTGAGATGCTCAAGGCCAAGCAGGCGAACATCGCCGTGACCGGGAACCCCGAGAACGGATTCCGGTCGGTTCAGATTGCCTGGGACGGCATTGCCATCATGGTCCATCGTTCGAACTTCACGAAAGAAGTGACGAAACAGGAAGTCGCCGAACTGTTCTCGGGCAAGTACAAATTCTGGGCTGATTTGGGCGGGCCGGACACCAAGATCTTGCTGCTCGACCGGCCTCGCAACGAAAACAATCGCGACGCCTTCGAGCAGCTTCTGGGCATCACCGGCAAGATTCCCGATGCGACGAAAGTCATCGCGAAGGATGAAAAAGTGATCAAAACGGTCGCCGGCACGCTCCCGCCTCACTCGGCCGTCACCTATCTCTCACTCGGCCAGGCGTTGGAAGCCGTGGCCTCCGGCGTGCCGGTGCGCTTGCTGCCGATCGACAAGGTCGAACCGGAAACGCCCACCGTCAAAGACGGGCGTTATCCCCTGCGGCGACCGGTGTTGCTGCTCTCGAACAACGAACCTGATCCGCTCATCGAAGCGTTCGAGCAATTCGCCCTCTCAGACGAGGGGCAAAAGATACTCAGTGAATCCTATACACCGCTTCCCAAGACATCATCTCCCTAATAGGAGGCTTTTATGCGCACATTTCTTCCCGCACTCCTCGGCATCACGGTGGCCTTCGGTACAAGCGTCGCCATACTCCATCCCGGGCAAGCCCAGGAAGGGGCCATGGTGGAAGGTGCCGGGTATACGATGTTCAACACCGAATCGATCAAGGGCTCCGATACGTCGAAGCTCGAAAAGGACCCCGTCTGCGATCGTTCGAAGCGCCCCTCTATCGGCAAGATCGAGCCGGATGAAGCCAAGCCCGGCGACAAGGTCACCATCAAGGGGGAAAATTTCGGCAGCAAAGAATGTTTTCATGGGGTGACGTTCAGCGCCGCACCCAAGGATAAGATCGACTATCAATTCGTCAACGAAACCACGATCGAAGCCGTCGTGCCGGACGCGAAAGCCGGCATGTCCTTCATCATCGTGGTCGCCGGTGGCGGCAGCGCGCAATCGAAGCCGCTGCTTATCCAAGCCAAGTAAGGCCCTCGGGCAGGAGGCCTCCCTCCTGCCCATGTCGCCCTCCCCGGATTCGCTGTTTCACCCTCGTTCGTCTCGACAACTCTCCTGACCCTATGCTAGGTTACGCGAACTTTTTGGAGACGACCCGGAGGTGAGCTGCGGCTCCAATCCTCTCGTAATCCCATCATGTTCCGGAAGATCCTTGTTGCCAACCGTGGCGAAATCGCCATGCGCATCATTCGCGGCTGTCGCGAGCTCAACATCGCGACGGCGGCGATTTATTCCGAGGCCGACTCCTCCGGCATCTACGTCAAAAAGGCCGATGAGTCTTATCTCGTAGGCCCCGGCCCGGTCAAAGGCTTCCTCGACGGCAAACAGATTGTGGAAATTGCGAAGCGCATCGGCGCCGATGCGATCCATCCCGGCTACGGATTCCTCTCCGAAAACGCCAAATTCGCGCGACTCTGCCACAGCTCGGGCATCACCTTCATCGGTCCCTCCCCCGAAACGATCGACCTCATGGGCAGCAAGGTCAAGGCTCGACAGATCGCCCAGCAAGCGGGGCTTCCAATCGTCCCAGGCACCGAAGGCGGCATCACCACCGTTGAGGAAGCACTGGAGTTCACCAACCGCATCGGCTATCCGGTCATGATCAAGGCCAGCGCCGGCGGAGGAGGCCGCGGCCTGCGGGTGGTTCGCTCCGATCAGGAACTGCGCGAAAATATGGAAGTCGCGTCGCGGGAAGCCCTGGCGGCATTCGGCGACGGGAGCATCTTCATCGAAAAGTACATTGAGCGCCCGCACCATATCGAATTCCAGATCCTGGGGGATAAACATGGCAACATCATCCACTTAGGAGAGCGGGATTGCTCCATCCAACGCCGCCATCAGAAGCTGATCGAGATCGCCCCATCGCTGGTTCTCACGCCAAAACTGCGCACCCAAATGGGCGAAGCCGCCATTGCCATCGCGAGAGCGGTGAACTATGACAATGCCGGCACCGTGGAATTCCTCCTCGACCACGAAGGCCATTTCTACTTCATGGAGATGAACCCACGTCTCCAGGTCGAACACACCGTCACCGAACAGATCACGGCGATCGATATCGTGCGCAACCAAATCTCCGTCGCGGCGGGAAAGCCACTGGAGATCCGGCAGAAGGACGTGACGTTGCAGGGGCATGCGATCCAATGCCGCATCAACGCAGAGGATCCGCGCAACAATTTCATGCCGTGCACCGGCACCGTCACCGCCTATTTGTCTCCCGGAGGCATCGGCGTCCGCATCGACGGCGCCGTCTACCGCGATTACACGATTCCCCCCTACTACGACGCATTGCTGGCGAAACTCACCGTACGGGGACGGACATGGGAAGAAGCCGTGAGCCGTATGCGCCGGTCGCTCGAGGAGTACGTCCTACGCGGTGTGAAAACGACGATTCCATTTATGAAGAACGTGATGATGGAGCAGGACTTCCAGGCCGGACGGTTCGACACCTCGTACCTGGACACACATCCGGACCTGTATCAATACGAAGAATCCGAGGAGCCTGAGGACCTGGTGCTGGCGATCTCTGCAGCAATCGCCGCCTACGAAGGACTCTGACCTCCCAGCCACCAGGCAGCACCACCTCAACCCTGTTACGCGAGCGATTCCGCCGCCCCGAGGCCGTCAGCATGGCAACGAAAAAGACCAAGAAAACCGCCCCCAAGAAAAGCCCCGCGAAGAAAACGCCGGCGAAGCCCAGCCGAAAGGCTGCCGCCCGCGGCGATCGCCCGTTGCACCCGACGAATCCGGAACTGCACCTAGAAGCCGCGCCGGGGAAAAAACTGCTGTTGACCGATGTCGCCTTCCGCGACGGACACCAGTCACTCCTTGCCACCAGAATGCGCACGGAAGACATGTTACCGATCGCCCAAAAACTCGACGCCATCGGCTACTGGTCGTTGGAGGTCTGGGGTGGGGCGACGTTCGACACCTGCCTTCGCTTTCTCAAGGAAGATCCCTGGGAGCGCCTCCGGGCCCTTCGGGATGCCATGCCGAACACCAAGTTGCAGATGTTACTGCGCGGACAGAACCTCGTAGGATACCGGCATTACGCCGACGACGTACTCGACAAATTCATCGAACGGTCGGCGGCCAACGGCATCGATGTGTTTCGCATTTTTGATGCGCTGAACGACGTGCGCAACCTGGATCGCGCCATCCGCGAGGTGAAGGCCTGCGGCAAACATGTCGAGGCCACGATTTGTTATACCGTGAGCCCGGTCCACAGCATCGATCGCTTCGTGTCCATGGCCAAGCAGTTGGAAGACCTGGGCACCGATACCCTCTGTATCAAGGACATGGCCGGGCTCCTCGCACCGCTGGATGCCTATCATCTCATTCGACGCCTCAAGAAGGCCGTGCGGGTGCCGATCCATCTCCACAGCCACTATACCTCCGGCATGGCCTCCATGTCGGCCCTGATGGCGGTCATGGGCGGGCTCGACATGTTGGACACGTCGGTGTCCCCGTTAGCCGGCGGGACCTCACACCCACCGACTGAAACCTTGATCGCCAGCCTGCGCGACACACCGTACGACACCGGGTTGGATCTCCGTCAATTTGAACCGATCACGGAACATTTCCGTAACGTGCGCCGAAAATATCGCCAGTTTGAAAGCGACTTCACCGGGGTCGACGCCGAAATTCTCACCTCGCAGATCCCCGGCGGCATGTTGTCGAACCTCGCCGCCCAATTGGCCGAACAGGATGCCCTGGATCGCATGAAAGAAGTGCTCGACGAAGTCCCGCGTGTGCGGAAAGAAATGGGGTATCCCCCGCTCGTAACTCCCACCAGCCAGATCGTCGGCACACAAGCCACGTTGAATGTGCTGACGGGTGAACAGGGGGAACGCTACAAGGTCATCACCACCGAAACGAAAAATTATTTCCTGGGCTTGTACGGTCGCGCACCGGGCCCGCTCGATAAGGGCATCATGGCTCGCGCCGTCGGCGATGAGGAGCCGGTCAAGGGCCGGCCGGCCGACCGGTTGGAGCCGGAATTCGAAAAGTTGAAGAAGGACATGCCCCCGACGGCGACGACCCCGGAAGATCAGCTGTCCTTCGCCCTCTTTCCGGCCATTGCCAGGGACTTCTTCGAAGCTCGTGAACGGGGAGATCTCCATCCGGAACCGCTTGAGCCGGCCGAAGCCAAAGGCCCGGCCGTGGCGCACGATCTGCACCTCGCTCCCGCTGAATTCAATATCACGGTGCACGGCGAGAACTACCATGTCGTCGTATCAGGATCCGGTCGCACGACCGACGGCCGTAAACCGTACTACATTCGCGTCAACGACCGCCTGCAGGAAGTGTCGCTTGAACCGCTCCAGGAAGTGTTGGCGGGCGTGCCGGAATCCCCCGAAGCCGGTAGCACCTCAAAGCCGAAACGCCCCCGGCCGACCAAGCCCGGCGATGTCGCCCCGCCCATGCCCGGCCGGGTGGTGAAGATCCTCGTGACGGAAGGCGCCCAGGTCAAGACCGGCGATCCGCTCCTGATCATCGAAGCCATGAAAATGGAAAGCCAGGTCCCGGCTCCCATGGATGGACGGGTCACCGCCATTCTGGCTGCCGAGGGCGACAACGTCAAAACCGACGAAACCGTCATCCAGCTGGATTAACGGATGATGCGCGCGGCGTTCCTCCTCCGCTTCGTGAGGATCTCGCCGCAATCTGCCACCGCCTGGCTCCTCGCGAGTGTCCTGATGCATGGTTGCGCGGCAGCACCGGACATCCCTCCCTGGTTCGACGCGATCCAGCGAATTCCCGTCCATACCGCCTCTGTCAACGGCCATCGCATCGCCTATCTCGACGAGGGCCAAGGTCCGCCGCTGATCCTCATCCATGGCTACGGCGGCTCCATGTGGCAATGGGAATATCAACGCCCTCTTACAGGAACCTTTCGCGTCATTACGCCGGATCTCATCGGCTCCGGACTGTCCGATAAACCCGACATCGACTACCGTCCCGAAGATCTGATTGACACCATCCATGGCCTGATGGAGAGCTTGGGCTTGCCCTCTGCAACCCTCGTCGGCAGTTCCATGGGAGCCGGCGTGGCCCTTGGTCTGGCATTGACTCACCCCGAGCGAGTCGACCGGCTGGTGCTGATCGACGGATTTCCGGACCACGTGCGCGAACGCCTCGTCAGCCCACTGATGCGCCGCGCCGTCGACACCCATGCCCCGGCCTGGCTGGCCCGCTTCGGCGCGTTGCTGTTCGGCAACCGCGCCATGGAAGCCGTGCTGAAAGAAATCGTCTATGACCACACCCTCGTGACACCGTTGGTGATCGACCGGTCCAACCGGAACCGGCAGAGAGCCGACATGATCACGCCGCTCCTCGCGCTCCGCGATAGCCTGCCGCTCTGGGAACAACAGTTCGCTCCGCGACTCAGGGACGTCCGGCACTCCACACTCATTCTTTGGGGCGAACAAGACCGCCTCTTTCCCCCGCAAGTGGGCCGGGATCTGCAGGCGTTGATCACAGGCTCCCGCTTCATCCTGATCCCGAACGCCGGTCACATCCCGCAGTGGGAGCAACCGCACGTCGTAAACCGGCATATCACAGAATTCCTCCAACCTTGACAGAGTCCGCAGCCGGCCATAGAGTGGCTGACTGAACGATTGAGGTTCCGCCCCTTGTCCATGGAGATTTTCTATGTCGGCCCATAGCCCTTCAGTTACGCACGGTCTACGTCCCACCCCAATACTGCTCACACTGCTCTACTTGGGACTCAGCGCCTGTGGCACCTTGCCGGGTCACGGCAAGAGTGCGTTTTCCTACAAGGACATGCCGGTGGCCGACGGCAGCGCCGTGGCCGGTGAAAGCAATAACATTCTCTTCCAGGGCAAACCCCTGATGCTCGCGGGAATGGGAGTGAAGGTGGGCGACAAGCTGCGCGACGTGAAACTTGCCCAACCGGACCTGTCGATGATCCCCATCAACGAGACGAAGGGCAAAGGGAAGGTCCGGATCATCAGCATCGTCCCGTCGCTCGACACGAAGGTCTGTGAGCAACAAACCCACTATCTCAGCGAGAAAAATATGGGACTCGACCGCATGGTGGAGCTCATCACGATCAGCGTCGACACGCCCTTCGCGCAAAAGCGCTTTGCGGAGGAAGCCAAGATCTCGAACGTGACCTTCCTGTCAGACTATCGTGCAGCGGATTTCGGCAAGGCGCACGGGCTACTGCTCAAGGACCTCCATCTGCTGAGCCGGGCCGTGTTGGTGGTGGACAAGGACAACAAGGTTCGCTATCTCCAGATCACCCCCGAGCTGGCACAACTGCCGGACCTCGAAGAAGCCTTTCGATTCGCGCGGAAGCTGGTCACGGCCAGCTGAGGTCACCGGTGGTTGACACCCCTCATTCTCATCGTGGCATAGAGCAGTTGGGTGGGCGAACCTGGGTCCGCGTGACGGCGCGAGCGGCGTATCGTACCACCATTCAGAATGTGTGAGAGCGGCCGCCCAGGGCGGGAAGCCGTCCAGGGCAGTAGGAGCGCACATGGCGCATTATGATCTCCTGGTGATCGGCACCGGCCCGGCAGGGCAAAAAGCCGCCATTCAGGCGGCTAAACTGGGGAAGAAGGTCGGCATCGTCGAGCGTAAACGGGTCGTCGGCGGTGTCTGCACCAACACCGGCACGATCCCCAGCAAATCCCTGCGCGAAGCCGCCCTGTACCTCTCCGGATTTCACCAGCGAAGCCTGTACGGCGCCAGCTATCGCGTCAAGCAGGACATCACCATGACGGACCTGACCTTCCGGGCCAACCACGTCATCACGCGTGAAATCGAAATCATTCAAAACCAGATGACGCGGAACAATGTCGACCTGTGCTTCGGGACGGCCTCGTTCCTCGATCCACACCGTCTGCTCATTGAGCGTCCGGACGACCGCGTGGAACATACGGCCGACTTTTTTGTCATTGCCTGCGGAACGGTCCCGGCCCGCCCCACCCACATTCCGTTCGACGACCAGACCATCATCGACACCGATGGACTCCTCGCATTAACAGACCTTCCGAAGTCCATCACCATCATCGGCGGCGGCGTCATCGGTGCGGAATACGCCTCAATTCTTGCGACCATGGGCATTCACGTCACCCTGATCGAGCGCCGCCCGCGGCTGTTGGAGTTTGTCGACCAGGAAACCATCGAGGCGCTGCAGTATCACATGCGCAGCATCGGGGTGGTGCTCCGATTCAACGAAGAGGTCGTCTCCGTCGAGCGAACGGCCGGACAACAGGTCATCGTCCGCCTGAAAAGCGGCAAAGAGATCGCCGCCTCCACCGTCCTCTATTCTGTCGGCCGTACCGGAGCCAGTGCCACGCTCAATCTGCACACCATCGGCCTTTCCGCCGATGAGCGCGGACGCCTGACCGTCAACGAGCACTATCAAACCGCCGCCCCACACATCTATGCCGCCGGGGACATCATCGGGTTTCCCGCGCTGGCGTCGACGTCCATGCAGCAGGGCCGCCATGCCGCCTGTCATGCCTTCGGCATTCCCTGTCAGACCCAATCCGACCTGATGCCCTACGGCATCTACTCCATTCCGGAGATCTCCATGATCGGCCGCAACGAGGACGACCTGACCAAGAACGGAGTCCCGTACGCCGTCGGCATGGCCCGATACCGGGAAATTGCACGCGGGCAGATTATCGGCGACGAGATCGGCATGTTGAAACTGCTGTTCCACAACAAGACCCGACAACTCCTCGGCGTCCATGCGATCGGTGACGGCGCGACGGAGCTCATCCATATCGGACAGACGGTCATGGCCTACCAGGGCCAGATCGACTACTTCGTGGATGCGGTGTTCAACTATCCGACCCTCGCAGAATGTTATCGGGTCGCCGCCCTGGATGGGATTAATCAGCTCCCCAGACCCTGGACCCCGCGGGCATGAGAGTTAGGATGCAGTGGTGATCGCTCGCGACGTTCCCGTTGTACTGAGTACGTAGCTGGATCCGCAGAGGCTGAGGAAGGAGGAACCGGATGTCGTTTTCAAACCATCTTCGAAAATTGGCCCAACCCGTCTGGGACGCACAACTGACCCACCCGTTTGTGCTGGCACTGGGGAAGGGTACGTTGTCGGAGCGGAAGTTCCGTTACTACATTCTTCAGGACGCCCGCTTCCTCGCGGACCTGGCGCGGGTGTTTGCCGCAGGCTCCGTGCGAGCGCCGGACGCCGAATCTGCGCTCCGTTTCGCAAAACTGGCCGAAGACACCATCATCGTCGAGCGCAGCCTCCACGAGAACTACGGGAAGCGCTGGAATCTCTCGCCGCAGGACATGCTGAACGAGCCGATGTCCCCGACCAACTACGCGTACACCAGGCACATGCTGACCGTCGCCCAAAGCGGCACGGCCACGGAAATCGGCGTCGTCGCGCTTCCCTGCGCATGGATCTACTGCGTCGTCGGCAAACATCTGCTGAAGAATGGCGCTCCACCCGCCAAGCACCCGTACCGAGACTGGTTGATGCTGTATGCCTCGCCGGAGTTCGAGGCGGTTCAAGAATGGATGCGCGCCAGAATCGACACCTGGGCGCGAACGGCCGGCCACGAAGAAAAGAAGCGGATGGAACACTCGTTTCTCATCAGCTCGAAGTATGAATGGATGTTTTGGGAGATGGCCTGGAACGAGGAGAAGTGGCCGGTGTGAGGGGACGAGGGAGTGAGGCAACCTCTTCGCGTGGAATCACAACCCCGGCGGGCTCTGCCAGAGACTCCCTTGGCGTCTGAACTTGCTGCGTTCCGCAGCTTCGAACAGCAGAGGCCACCTGCAAAGCAGGACGGTACGTCTCTCGCAGCGCAACAATCTCACCGGGGTCGTGAACACGCTCAGACCCTGCCTCACTCCCTCGTCAATCACATATCCAGGTCGAAAGCAGGAGTGCTGAAACAGAAGAGTAGCTGCACACACACCCTCAAGCGTGACCGTGTGGGACGGACCGCTCAGCGACGGGACTAACTTGCCTTACGGTATCCCGGCTCCTCCGTAAGAGGCTCCCACTTCGGCTCATACTGCTCGACCTCCATCCCATCCTCGTCGTCCACCAGCGTGGCCCAGACTGCAATCACCAGGATCAACAACGTCAATGCGCCGAGAAAATAGACTGGCATATTGACCTCCCGGGTTCATGTGTTCCCTACTCACATGCTAGTCGTTCCCCCGCACGTTCACTACGAGGGAAATACCCGGTTTTTGTCGGCAACATCCCCAGGATGAGCCAAGGTCCCCTCCCTTTCAGATTTCCTTCCAGGTTATGTTAGGCTGAGTCCATCACAAGACAGAGCGCCGGCCTCGACTTCCGTATGTCCGTCACCACCTCATCACCGACCATCCTCACCACACGCGAGATCACGCTCCACCTGCTTGGACTCGTTCTCGTTCTCAGCCTGCTTGGACTCTGGTATTGGCTCTCGACCGGAGCGCGGGTCGTGCCGACGCTCATTGAGATGTTGAAGGACGATGATCCCTCAACCCGCATCGTCGCCGCAGAGCAGTTGGGACAGATCGGCCCAGCAGCCAGGGCGGCCATTCCACAATTGCTCAGCCAGGCGACCCAAGACGGCAGCCAGCATGCGAATACCACCGCCGCCACGGCCTTGAAGTGGATTGATCTCTCGGCCTCTCGCCGCGTCATGACCCACTTCATCCCGCGGCTGCAGGATACGGATGTGCAACAGCGCCGTACGGCCTGCGCCATCCTGGGCAGCCTGGGACCGGTCGCCAAACCGTCGGTGCCGGCCTTGGTTGCCGCGACGCATGATGCCGACGCCCTCGTGCGCCGCAACGCACTCACCGCGCTGGCCACTATCGGCATCCCCTCCGGCGCGGTCGGCACGGCGCTCCTTGCAGGTCTGCGTGATTCCTCATCACTCGTGCGCCAGACGGCCGTCGCACAGTTTGCGTTTACGGTTCCGGTGTCCGAGGAAGCGGCGGCGGCGTTGACACCGATGGTGAACGATCAAGACAAAAGCATCGCGACACTTGCACGGACGGCACTGGAGAAGCCACGAACCGGCGACGCGGCGCATATCGAATCTCTCGGCATGATGCTGGGACACAGCACGGCTCGTGACTATGCGCTGCACCAACTGGCTCAGGTAGGCCCGGCGGCAACCGAGGCCCTGACGCCGGTGCTGCCATTGCTCGATGATAACCATCCCTTCATTCGGTATCTGGCCGTGGAAACCCTGTCCGGGATGGGCCAGGGAGCGAAACAGGCGCTCCTCCCGCTCAAGCAACGACGGGATTCCGACCCGATCGTCCAGGCCGCCATCACCGACGCAGTGGCCGCAATCGAGTCCGGACAGACACCGACTCCCGGCGTTGCCCCAGGAGGTAGGCACGAATGACCCCCATCGCGCGGGAGAAAACGTCTCGCCTCCGAGTCCTGACCAGATTAGGATTCTGGTTCACTCTTCTGATTGGCTTTCTGCTCCCCTGGGCCATCATGCTGGGAGTGGACACCTGGGTGCACGACGTGCCACTTGCCCGGGCCTGGCGCTCGTTTACCCTGCATCTGTTCGCCCCCGGCTACAATCTCTTCCTCGTGAGCGTGCTGACGGCCATCCCCTTCGTAGTCCTCGCCCTGGTGATGCTCCTTCACATGGGGACCATCCCTAGCCAGCAGGCGTTGATCGCCCACCGCCGCGCGCTAGGGCTTCTCTCGGCGGAATTCGTCATGCTGACCATCGCGGGGTGGACGCACGTCAGCGTGCTCGTCCACCCGGATGCGCAGGGGGCTCTCGCCTACTTTTATCTTCCGGTCCTGTTATTGATCAGTTTGCCACTCGGCTATGGAGTGGGGCGTGCCTTGGCGAAGGCGCTATTGCCGCGATTGACGCCGTAAACGGCACAGGCTGGACAGCATCGACGACGTGAGTATAATGTGGGCCATGCGTCACGTGATCGGACACGGGTGCCGATGATTCGTCTGTTGCCCTGCCTCATTGTGCTTCTCTTCTGGCACTCCACTTCCTTGGCTGCCTCGAAATATGAGGACAGCGTGAAGGAACTCGCCGAAGGTGTGGCCGCCGAGGCGATCAAGATGAAGAAGTCGCGGCTTGCACTGTTAGACTTCGTCGACAACAAAGGCGAGGTGACTCCCATCGGACAATTCCTGGCCGAAGAGCTGGCGACGCACCTGCTCGTCGCCGGAGAACTCAAAGTGGTCGATCGCAAGTTGCTGATCGCCACCATGGAGAAGCACCAACTGACTCACCTCGACACGTCGCAGGCCAAGGCGGCCAAGAAAGTGGCGAAGGCCCTCCGCGCCGATCTGTATGTCACCGGCTCGTACCTCGAACTTCCTGAGGGGGTGCAGGTCACAGCGAAGCTGATTGGTCCGTACACGGTGTACCCCGTCGGCGCCTCACGGACGATCGTGCCGAAATCCGGCCCCCTGGCAGCACTCCTGAAACAAGCCGCTGCCCCTGCCCCGGCAACGACCGTAGCACCGGTGACGGAATCTGCCCCGGTATTGAGCGTCCATGAAAACGAGCTCTACAAAGTCACGATTCTCAACATTTCGCGACAAGACGATCTGATCGGCCTCGAGCTGCTCTTCACCAACCGCACGGCCCATCCGGTCAAGATCGGCTGCCAGCTGCTCGACACCTATCTGGTGGGTGAGCATGGAGAGCAGTGGAAACAGAACGTCGCGCAGAATCGCGAAGGCCTCTGCACCCGCGGAATGGAACTGAACCCGAAGCGGCAACAGCATGCGAGTTTATCCTTTCTGGCTAAAGACAAACCGCCGACAGGTCCGATGACATTGCATTACCATGAAACGTCGCCCCGGGCGGATCGAATCATCACCCTGGACGGACTGACACTCGACGCCGCGCCGGCCGTTGAGCCAGACACCCCTGCCACGCAGGGATCAACACCCCCCACACCGTAGGCCATGACCTCCGGTCACACGCACAGGAACCATCCATGATCAAACAAGTCTTGTCGATAGCGGGTTCGGATTCAGGCGGCGGCGCAGGCATTCAGGCAGATCTGAAAGCCATGTCGGCCAATGGCGTCTATGCCATGTCGGTCATCACAGCCATCACCGCCCAGAACACGGAAGAAGTCACCGATGTGTTCGAACTCCCCACGTCGATTATCGCCGCTCAGCTCGACGCCATCTTCGACGATTTCGACGTGGCGGCCGTCAAAACCGGCATGCTGTCCTCGGCAGAGATCATCAGAACGGTCGTGAAGCTCCTGAAACCCCAACAGATCCAACAGCTGGTCGTAGACCCTGTCATGATCGCCAAAGGCGGGCAGGCGCTGCTGAAACCAGACGCCATCGATACCATCAAAAAGGAGCTCTTCCCGCTGGCCTTGCTCGTGACACCGAACGTGCATGAAGCGCAGCAGCTGTCCGGTATCGAGATTACCTCGCTGGCCGATGCTCGCCGTGCCGCGAAGGTCATTCATCAATTCGGTTGCGCCAATGTGCTCATCAAGGGGGGCCATCTGCCAAAAGATCGCGGGACTGATCTGCTCTATGACGGACGGTTCTTCAACATCTTCAAAGGGGAATTTATCGACACCCCGCATACGCACGGCACCGGCTGCACTTTTGCGTCCGCTATTGCCGCACACATCGCCCGGGGGAAAACTGTCCCCGACGCCATTCAAACCGCCAAAACCTATCTCACCGAAGCCATCAGGCATAGCTTGGCGATCGGACATGGCAAAGGACCGACCAATCATTTCTATTTTTTGAACCAGGGATAACAGGGCTATGAGTCGTGGGCTCGGATCACCACTATCGTTCTTACTGGCCGGTTGGGGCTGGCTACTGCTGACCTCGCTCCTGGGACTCGCCACGTTTTGGAGCATTGTCCGCGGATCCCCTCTTCCGCCAGGCCTTCGCCTGTTACACGTTCATGGAGTGTTGATCGGTGGGCTTCTCCAACTGATGACGGGCTTTGCACTCACGGCGAGTGATCTCACCGCACAAGAGGGCACCCGCTCGAAGCACCGCCTGTTGTTTGTCGGTATCAATCTGGTGGCCCTCGGGTTCACTGCCGGCGCGGCACTACGAGACCCCACCCTGACTCTCCTTGCCGGCTTACTCCTCGCCGCCGTCTGCGCTCCGATCGTGCGCCATCTGGTTCATGCATTCCGCGTCTGTTCGGCCGGGACGTCCCTCTCATCCTTCTTTTTCGGGTTCTCACTCCTTGGACTCTTCGGCAGCCTGATCCTCGGAGCACTTCTCTCAGGAGCCTGGTATCCAACCTGGCACGGCATTATTCGGCTTGGTCATGTGCATGCCGGGATTCTGCTCTTCCTGACCATGGCCATCGTTGGAACCGTTCAACTCACGCTGCCAATCCTCTTGCATCGCACACCGCACAGCGCAGCATTGGGTCAAGCGGTCCTGCTCCTACTTCCAGCTTGCGCCGCAGGACTCCTCACGGGCTTTCTCCTCTCTTCGATTCATATCCAGCTCGTCGCGGGGGGCGGCCTGATCCTGACGCTGGCCCTGTGCTGCTTCAATCTCCTTCGCACGTGGAGTCAGGCCGGTCAACCAGGCTCAACCGCCACCGATCATCTGCTCACGGCGCTTTGTTTCCTGTTCATCATGACCTGCATCGGCCTGGCACTCGGCATCAATGACCTCTGGACACCACCGGCCTTGCCCTACGGCACCCTGCACATGGTGGCCTACACCCATACCGCATTCCTCGGATTCGTCCTTCAGGCGGTCGTCGGTGGGCTCTCAATGGCGTTCCCCCCGTTGCTCGCCGCACAACGAATTCCGAATCAGAAAAAGCGCGGCCCGTACCGTGACGTACTCGAACACATCATGAATCGCTGGCGGGCGGCTCAGGTGTCGACCGTCAGTTTCGGGGCATTGGGGCTGGTGCTGGTCGCCTCGTTGACCTGGAACCTGCCGCTCTCCTCCCCTTGGATTCAGGCGGCCACCTGGGGAAGCCTGGGACTCCTCCTGATCCACCTCACCATGGTGACGGTCAAGGTCACGCAGGCTCTCAACGCACATCCTGGTCACGAACGGACAAACACGAACGAATCGAAACATCCCGACGGACGGTAAGAGGTCCTCTTTCATGGAAGAAACCGTCGTGCTCCACGACAAGGCCGGTGCTCGAATCGCCGCAGTGCTGGCCGCTCCGAAGTTGGCAACTGACTCCATTGCCGTCCTCTGCCACGGATTCCTGTCGCACAAGAACAGCACCAGCAATCAGGCATTAGCGACGCGCCTGCTGGACCAGGGAATCGCCACGTTCCGATTTGATTGCTTCGGCCACGGGGAGAGCGACGGCCCCTTTGCCAACTTAACCACCACGATTGGAGTCGCCCAGACGATCAGCGTGCTGCAACATCTGGTGGCGCGAGGGTACCACCGGCTCGCCCTGGTCGGGTCCAGTTTCGGCGGACTCCTCTCGATCCTCGCTGCCGCCGAATGGACGGAGGCGCACCACGCACAGGCAGCTTCCGGTCCGCCGCTCGCCTGCCTCGCGCTCAAATGTCCCGTGGTCGACTTTGGTGAAGAGCTTCGTCTTGAACTTGGCCAGGAGGGATTACAAGAATGGCAACAAACGAATAGTATTCCAGATCTGCACGGCGGTCCAACCCGTATTCCGCTGGACTATGAGTTCTACGAAGATTGCCTCCGGCAGATCGCCTACGACCCGGCGCACACGATCACCGCCCCAACCCTGATCGTCCAGGGTAACCAGGACGAATATGTCCCCTTGCATCAGAGCCAGAGACTCTTGCACGCCTTGTCCGGCCCCAAACACTTGGAAATTCTTGACGGCGCCGATCACCGCTTCACCAAACCCGCCGACTTCCAGCAGATGCTGACCTTGCTCACGGAATGGATTTCTCGCCACACCGCGGCGTAGCGCGATCCCGACAGGAAATATTTTTCACACCCTGTCGCGGGTACACCATCCTCACAAAATTCTACGGCTCGACTGTTCACCCCTCGAAGGCCGACGAAGGCTTTCTCCTTCAGCGACTGCTCGAACTTGCACACCCCGCAAAAATTGAACAGCGCACGCATGGCAAATCAGTGCAAATCGGCTCGTGACGCCACGTTCTGCCGATTCACCGATGCTCTTGGCTGGCACGCCGGTTGCTCCATAGGCGCAGTGATTTTCCCGGAGGTACCACCATGAAGACGCCCAGGAGTGTGTTTGTATTCAGTGTTGCCGGTTGTTTATCGTCCACGCTGTGCGCAACAGCCTTGGTCTCAACCGCCGCTGCCGCAGACACCTCAACCACGTTGAGCTTACTGCAGCAACCGTCCCTTGACGCAGCCGTCACAAAAGCTCAAAGCAGCGGAACGGCGCCCGTCCTGCCCAGCCCAGCCGCGCTGGTCTTGACGGCCCCGAAAGGCCAAACCGCCGTCGGCACACTCGCGCTCAAGAAATCGAGTACGGACCAGCACACCTATTATCTCAGCACAAACCAGTCGTGGGTGTGGATGAATCCGCCCTATGGCAGCACCCAAACCATTACCTCCGAAACCGATCAGCTGGTCATCACGGTGCAAACCGCCAATCTGGCCGTTGGCACCTACTCAGCAACGGTTTATGTCGTCGATTCCGGACCGAACAACTTTACCAACATGCTTCGGATCCCGGTGTCGCTCACCGTCACCAGCGAAACTGTGGCTCCGCCGCCGCCAGCGGCCGTCACGCCGACCCCCGTGGTGGCTCCGCCTCCACCGGCACCGCCCGCCCCGGCCGTGGTGCCGACATCAGGCATTGCAACCAACCCGCTGGCATTGGCACTGACCGCCGCCAAGGGGCAAACAGCTGTCGGAACGCTGGCGTTGCGCAAAGGTGGCACCGACCAACACAGCTATTACCTCAGCACGAACCAATCATGGGTATGGATGAACCCGCCCTACGGCAGCACCCAAACCATCACCACGGAAACAGACCAATTGGTGGTCACCGCACAGACCAGTGGGCTGGCGGCAGGAACCTATTCGGCCGTAATCTACATTGTGGAATCGGGACCGAATAACTTCAGCAACATGCTCCGCATCCCGGTCACCCTCACTGTTACCACCACACCGGTCACGACACCGCCGTCTCCGCCCCCGGCGCCCCCGGCTGCCGTCACTCCGACACCCAAGCCGGTGATGCTGACGCCACCCCCGCCGCCGACCCCGGTGGTGGTTCCGCCTCCGCCGGCCCCGGCGCCACCAGCACCAACCCCGGTCACCCCTCCGGCTCCCGTTCCGGCACCCGTCACCACTGGACCGATCCAGGTGACCCCGGCAGCCCTGAGCTTGAGCAGCAGCAATGCGGTCGGAACGTTAACCTTGCGGAAAACGGGTACCGACCAGCACCTCTACTACATCAGCACGAATCAGTCGTGGGTCTGGATGAATCCGCCCTATGGCAGCACCCAAACCATTACCTCCGAAACCGATCAGATCGTTATTACGGCGCAACCGTCCGGCCTTGCGGCCGGCACCTATTCGGCGGTCGTGTACATCGTGGAGTCAGGGCCCAACAACTTCTCGAATACGCTGCGTATTCCCGTCACCCTCACGGTGACCGGCGGCCAAACCGCATCGGCCACGCCGCCCACACCCGCTCAACCGGCCGTCTCAACGCCCCCGCCACCGTCCCCCCCCCCCGCGCAATCAACCGCCTCGGCAACGACAGCGACCCCGACGGCGACTCCGAAGACCGCGAGTGCCACGGTCAGTTGGAATGCCAACACTGAATCAGATTTAGCTGGTTACCGGATCTATGTCGGGACACGATCAGGCAGCTACGGTGTCGTGGGGCCGTTCGAAGTCACCAACAGCACCAGCTTTACGATTCCGAACCTGCCAACCGGCACAACCTACTACTTTGCCGTATCGGCCTTCGACAAGTCAGGGAATGAGAGCGCGAAATCCGTGGAAGTGAGCAAGAGTCTGTTCTAGTCCAGGCGAGACCCCGTGAGCCGGAGGGCAGGAGTGCCCGGCTCACGGTCATGGAGCGGGATCAACGGTCTTGGCACATCGAAATCCCGTGTAGCTGTTGCGGGTCTCCGGCAAAAGACGAACACGTCCGTAGGCCAGCAGATACTTCGGAAGATCCGACCACGACCCTCCCCGTATCACTCGAAATGAACCGGAAGCCGGCCCTGGCGGATTCTTGAAGGGACTGAGCTCGTAGTAGCTCGCGCCATACCAATCGGCCACCCATTCCCCCGCATTCCCTGCCATCTGATACAACCCGTACGGACTTCGCCCCTGCTCGTAGTGCTGAACCGGCGTCAGCGCCTGGCTATAACTGAATCTGGCACCCAGGCCGAAGTTCGCCCACCCATTCTGAGGAGCCTGATGCCCCCAGGGAAAAGCGCGCCCATCAGGGCCCCGCGCGGACTTTTCCCATTCGGCTTCCGTCGGGAGGCGCTGCCCCCGCCACCGGCAATAGGCCTCCGCATCAAACCAACTCACGCCGATGACCGGACGATCGTGATGCTGGGCGAGATCCACCGCCTCCCATTGCCACGGCGCAGTTCGCTGAGCGTGGGCCAGGAATTCGGCATAGTGGGCGGTCGTCACTTCATGGAGGTCGATCTCAAACCGATCGAGCCACACCGCATGCTGCGGCTTCTCATCCTCGAGCGCATCGGGGCCCGTAGCGCCCATGAGAAACTCGCCCTCCGGGATCACGATCGAAGGAGGAGCCGCGAGGGGCTCTGGATGAGGCGCCTTGTGCTTGCGCAGGCGATCCAATTGGGCATGAACGGCATCGCTGCCGGCGAGACAGGCGAAGACCATGACCACACCGACCAAGGCCCTGAAGAATCGCATATCGATCCTACCTGCACACACGGGCTGCGGAGGGGATGTGGATATCACACAAGCCCGAGGCGATGAGCTGGAGCTGACACCATCGTTAGATGACCGTGCCCCCGACGACCCAGTGTCGATCGTCCGGAACGTCGATGAGCAGTCGAGAGAGATTCATTTCCGCAAGTTGCGCCGCCACTTCATCTTCGGTGAACGCCGCCAGCAGCGAATGATAGAAATCCCGTTTGAGCATGGGATCTTCATTGGCCGCATATTGCTCGACCAATGCCTGGGCATCCTCTGGTGAGTCGGGCCGCAGCAAATCCATCACCAGGATACAGGCGCCGGGCTTGGCCAACTGTTTCAGACGAAACCAGAACTGCAAGGGATTCGGCACATGGTGCAGCAGACTGTTCGACACGAGCGCATCGGCCTGCTCCGACAACACGAGCGATTGAAAGCGTTCGCAGCGAAGCGAGATGCGCTCAGCCAGCCCGGCTCCGGCCACCGCGTCAGCCGCCAAATCGAGCATGGCGCGACTGGCATCCACCGCCGTCACCCGCGCGTCGGGATACGAGCGAAGGAAGCGGATCGGAATATCACCCGGGCCACAACCCAGATCCAGCACATGACCCGCACTCCAATCAGGGAAATAGTCGCGAAACCGATCCACGAATCCCTGGTTCTCCTCGGCAAAATCGGCCTGTGCGTAGGCCCGGGCCTGCGCGACATCCTCCATCAACTCCGGCTCCAACGTACGCTTCATGTCATGCCCTTTGCCAACTGAGTCCCTATGTCCACTTATTCTTTCTCGCGTGGTATCTCCACAAGGACGAGATCCCCCTGACTGACTGTTCCCTCACACAAGACCCGCGCGTACAGTCGACTCCAGCCTGGATACGCCTCCTGAGAGATCCGTCCGTAGTCCCCATCCTTGAACCACTGTCCGTTCAGCCGGCAGGGAGTCGTATAACTCATAATTTCCAGCTGCACAGTTTCGCCGATCGTCAATCGGTCACCCGGTTGTATGCGTGGCCAATCCAGCCCGGCAACGGTCAAATTCTCTCCGGACGAACCAGGCCCAATCGAATGACCTTCTGCCCGTAGCGCCTCGATCATCTCCAACGAATAGAGACAGACCGCCCGATCGGCCCCACCGTGATACGTTCTGTTACGTTGGCGATCACCGGTCAATCCACGAGACGTGACGAGCGCTGAGGTGACAGCCCTCTTCGGCACACCGCCGTCGGACACACTGACCTGATGGATATGCGGGAGCGAGGCGCGCGTCACCATGGCTTCAGGTACAGAGTTCCCCTTCACACGATTCCATCGCCGTCGCCTCCAACGCGAGCCACCCATCCCGCTCCCGCGCGGCCTTCACATAGACGCCGCGCGCGGCGTAGGCGGCCTCGATCTCCGCCCGTTGATCGACCAGCAAGCCCGACAGCAGCAGTCGCGCGCCGCCAGTCGCATAGCGGCACACACTATCCGCAGCCAGCAACAGCGTCTGTCGATCCAAATTCGCCAGGACCAGGGTGGGAGTGAACGAGTCCTCTGCCCGTTCCACCTGGGCCTCACGCACAGCGAGCGTCAATCGTCCATCAAACCCGTTCAGTTGCGCATACTCGCGCGCACAGTCGATCGCCACCGGGTCGAAATCCTCCCCCACGGCCGCCTCGGCCCCGAGCCGCAACGCCACCATCGCCAACACGCCGCTGCCGGTTCCCACATCCAGCACCCGGTCGGTCGGCTCCACACAGTGCTGGAGCCACTCAATCAAGAGATATGTCGTCGCATGATGGCCTGTTCCGAACGCCTGCTTGGGATCGATGACCAGTTCGATCTCGCCTGTGGCTAACGGAACGATCTTCCAACTCGGCCGAATGATGACACGCCCAATCCTAATCGGCTCCACCAAACGCGACCACTGGGCATTCCAATCCTCATTGGGAAGGCGATTGATGGTGATCGCCCGTTCCGGATCCACTTGCCCAAGCAGTGCCAGCGCCGCCCTGAGGCCCTGCCACGTATCCGGCCCACAGCGGTCCCCCGGCCAATAGAGATGCACCTGATCGTCCTCCTGCCAGGCTCCTGTCACGGCCGGATCGTGTAACATCCCCAGCAGCTCGCCGGCATCAATCGACGTTCGCACGTCGACTTGAATCCAGTCCCCCGGGTGGCTGGAACTCAGAGGATCGGCCGAAGCCACATCGGTCTTGGAGGTTGACGTCATCTCAGACTCCCAGTATCGTCAGCACCATCATGCAACGAGTCTCACACAGACACTCGTCATCCACCCGCGAACGTATCTTCTTACGAGGCCTCCGACGCGTGGCGCGGCTGGAGGACATGGGCCGACGCAGCAGCGCGCGCTTCACCACCGCACGATTGGCCATCTTCGCGCTCGGACTCGTCGGCTCCATCATCCCGCATAAAATGGGATGGACCACCTCGGGCAACCTGACCCTCGCGTTCAGCGTCGTCCTGTTCCTAACGGTAGCCTGGTATCATAACAGGCTGGAAGACCGCTTGCATCGACTCCGCCGCTGGCGCAACATCAAACAGACCCATCTGGCACGCATTCACCTGAATTGGCCTGACATCCCGCTTCATCCTGTCACGGTGCCGGAGCGGCACGGCTATGCCAAAGACCTGGACCTCGCCGGCCCACATTCGTTGCTCCATCTGATCGACACCACCATTTCGTCGCAGGGCCGACAACGCCTGACCTCGTGGCTGCTGGAGCAGCCGTCGCCCACCGTTGCGTGGAGAACCCGCCAGGCCCTCATCCGCGAACTGACCCCCTTCGCGCTGCTTCGGGACCGCTTGATCCTGGAGGCGCAAGCCGTGGAAGACGCTGATATCGACGGCCGGCGGCTCCTCGCCGTCTTGCAGAAGCGGGTCGACGACTCCGGCCTCATCCCCATGTTGATTACCGAAACCGCCTTGACCGTCACCACCGCAGCACTCCTGCTCGCGGATCTTCTATACGGGCTCGGGAACTATTGGATGTTGTCGTTCGGACTCTACGCGTTCCTGTTCCTGTCCGTGCGCAGTCGGTCGGAAGAGATTTTCGACCATGCCCAATCGTTGCATCTCCAACTCGAGCGGCTCAGTGCAGTACTCGGGTATTTAGAGCGAAGAACCTACCGGCTCACCCCCCACCTGGCACAGCTCTGCCGACCTCTCCTGCAACAGCACACTCGGCCATCGCGCTCGCTCAGGCAGGCGGCGTCCGTCATGAACCGACTCAGCGTACGTGCGCATCCGCTGGTGCATTACCTCATCAATGCCTTGGGCCCCTGGGACCTCTACCACACGTATCGGCTGCAGCAATTGCAGGACCGAATCGCCACCATCGCACCGGGGTGGTTCGAGTTACTGGCCGAACTGGATGCAGCGGCATCGCTTGCCACCTTCGCGCACCTGCACCCGGACTATCGCTGGCCAGACCTGGTCGAACCCCGTGCGAGAGGGCAAGACGGCGGCGATGTGCCGATGCTCGACGCCGAGGGCCTCGCGCATCCGCTGATTCCATCGGCCGTCCGTGTCGCCAATCAGATCCGGTTCACCGGCCGAGGCCGTATCTACCTGGTGACCGGCTCCAACATGTCCGGCAAGAGCACATTTCTCCGCACCATCGGCATCAATACCTGCCTGGCACAGGCAGGAGGCCCGGTGTGCGCGACCTCATTCAACTGGTCACCGGTCCGCATCGGCAGCTGCATCCGTGTCGACGACTCACTCGATGGCGGCCTCTCGTTTTTTTATGCCGAAGTCAAACGACTGAAGAGGATCCTCGACGACACCCGGAACGAACAGGCCCCGCCGGTGCTCTGGTTGATCGATGAAGTCTTCAAAGGCACGAACAACCGGGAGCGGCTGATCGGCGGACGAGCCCTCATTACGGCGCTCGCGGGAGGAAACGGATTCGGCCTGGTGACCACGCACGACCTTGAACTCTCCGAACTGGAGCGGCGGCTCCCGACGGTCACCAATGTGCACTTTCAGGAAACCGTCGCGCAAGGCGCACTGCATTTCGATTATCGGCTCAAGCCCGGCCCCTGCCCGACGACGAATGCCCTCCGCATTATGGCCCTCGAAGGACTGCCGGTGGAGAGCCCAGATCCGTCCTCATGATAAGTAATTGCATCATTCCGACAGTTTCGGCAGACTGAGGAGCGACACACGACGCTGGCGTTCACCACTTGGACATGGGAGGCCCCTATCGATCCGCAGCCGGATTCCTCACAACGAACCCCACATCCGCTACGAGGGCTGCTCTTCGCGCAGTTCTGCGGCGCCTTTAATGATAACGCCTGGAAATTCATGGTTGCGCTACTGGGCATCCGGTCGGCCACGGCAACCCTCGCGCCCGGGCAAGACGTCGAAACCGCATCGCAAACGCAGACCACCCTTGCCATGGTGGTGTTCACCCTGCCGCTGGTCCTGACCTCCTTCATCTCCGGGTTTTTTGCCGATCGGCTCAGCAAACGCACGGTCATCATCACGATGAAGGCGGTGGAAACACTCCTCATGGCCGGCGCAACCCTCGCCCTGTTTTCGCATCCGACCGGCGGCTATTGGGCACTCGCCGTACTCGCCGGCATGGGGGTCCACAGCGCCATCTTCAGCCCGGCCAAGTACGGCATTCTTCCCGAATTGCTTCCCCACGAACAGCTCGCGCGCGGCAATAGTCTGTTGGAGCTCTTCACCTTTCTGGCGATCTTGACCGGCACCACGGCGGGAGGATTCCTGTTGGCCGGCGCCGGCAGCCAGGCCTGGCTCGCCCCCCTCGTCCTCACCCTCCTCGCCCTGGCCGGCTTCGTGGCAGCCTGGACCGTTCCGCCGGTTCCAGCCGCGCGTGCCGCCGGCGGCCTGTTCGACACCTTGCGGGGCGCGTTCTCTGCGTTGCAGGCCGACCGATTGCTCCGGTTGGCCATTACCGGCGCGGTGTTTTTCTGGACCATCGCGAGCCTCGTCGTTCAAAACGTGCTGGTGTACGCCAAAGCGGTACTGGGCCTCTCGGATGCGTTGGCAACCGTCCCCTCGGCGCTGATCTCCGTAGGCATCGGGGTCGGCGCGTTGGTCGTCAGCCGACTCTCCCGTTCACACGTGGAATACGGACTCGTCCCGCTGGGCGCGGCCGGAGTCGCGACCTTCTTGTTGATTCTGGGCTGGGCGATCCCCGCGTTCAGCGGCACGCTCCTGCTGATGATGGCCTTGGGTGTCTCAAGCGCGCTGATCTTCATTCCCATCAATGCCCTGGTGCAATGGCGCGCGCCGCACGACCGCCGAGGCTCGGTCATCGCCCTGGAAAACATTTGTGTCTTCACGGGCATTCTTCTCGGCTCATTGAGCGGCGGCGTCCTTGCCAATGCGGGTCTCTCCACTGTCGGCATTTTCCTTGCGACCGCGCTCGGCACCACCCTGGGCACAGCCTGGGCCATGTGGCTCATGCCCGAAACCTTCCTGCGCCTGATCCTCGTCCTCCTGACACATACCCTCTATCGACTCCGCATCGTCGGGCAGTCTCAGGTTCCCGTCACCGGCGGGGCGTTACTCGTGCCCAATCACATTTCCTTCATCGACGGGTTTCTGTTGATCGCCAGCCTGGATCGTCCCATCCGCTTCGTCGTCGACGCACAATATGTGAATCACCCGCTCTTCAAGCCCTTCATGAAGGCCCTGCAAGTGATTCCGATCTCGTCAGACGGCGGCCCACGTGTCATCCTTCGCGCCTTGCGGGACGCAGGCCACGCACTCGACGCCGGCGACATCGTCTGCATTTTCCCGGAAGGCCAGATCACCCGCACCGGCAACCTCCTGCCGTTCCGCCGAGGTTTCGAACGGATTGTGAAAGGTCGAGACGTTCCGGTCGTACCAGTGCATCTAGACCGCGTGTGGGGCAGCATCTTCAGTTTTGTCGGAGGACGGTTCGTGACCAAATGGCCGGAGCGTCTGCCCTATCCCGTCACCGTGTCGTTCGGCACCCCGGTGAGCGCCGACACGCCCGCCCATGAACTCCGCCGATTGGTGAGAGAACTCGGTGAAGCGGCCTGGCAACTGAGAAAACCCACCAGGCGTCCCTTACACGCCGCGTTTGTCCATGCGATGCGCCGGCATCCCTTCCGGTTGGCCATGGCCGATAGGCAAAAGCCGCACGTCTCCTCGCTGCAAGCCTTGATCGGCGCCATCGCCCTGGCACGTGCGCTCAAAGCCCATTGGACGGACCAATCATATGTGGGACTACTGCTGCCACCGACGGTCGCCGGAGCCCTGACGACGGTCGCGGCCTCACTGGCAGGCCGAACCTGCGTCAATCTCAACTACACAGTCGGCAAGGCCGGACTTGAATCCGCGGTCCGACAGGCCCAGCTGCGCACCATCGTCACCAGCCGGGCGTTCATCGAGAAAGCCAACCTCGACCTACCTGAGGGACCTGTCATCATCTGGCTGGAAGACATCGGCGCCGCCATCAACCCGCAGCAAAAAGCCCTCGCCGCACTCCTCGCGCTGCTCGCCCCGCTTAGGCTCATCGAATCGGCCTGCGGGCAGACCCGGCCGGTCACGATGGATGACCTTGCGACCATCATCTTCAGCAGCGGCAGCACCGGCGAGCCGAAAGGCGTCATGCTGACCCATTTCAGCATCGATGCCAATGTCCAAGCGGTTTCGCAGGTGCTCCCGCTGGACCGGGACGATCGCATCCTTGGCATCCTCCCGCTCTTTCATTCATTCGGATATCTGGTGTTCTGGTATGTCACGCTCAACGGTGCCGCAACCGTCTTCCATCCCTCACCGCTCGACGTGACAGCCATCGGTGAACTCTGCGCCAAACACCGCCTCACGTTCCTAGTCTGCACACCGACGTTTTTACAGCTCTATCAACGCCGCTGTACCCCGGAACAATTCAGCACGCTGCGAGTGGTGCTCACCGGGGCGGAAAAACTCCCGCTGCGCCTCTGCCAATCCTTCGAGGACCGGTTCGGCATCGGACCGATCGAGGGGTATGGCGTGACCGAGTGCGCCCCGGTGATCGCCGTGAATTGTCCCGACTTCCGCGCAGCCGGATTCTTTCAACCGGCCTCCCGGCGTGGCACGGTCGGCCAACCGCTCCCCGGTGTGTCCGTTCGCATCGTCGATCCCGACACCTTCGCATTACTCCCGCCCGGGACACCTGGCATGTTGCTCGTGAAGGGATCGAATGTGATGAACGGGTACCTCGGCCGTGAAGACTTAACCACTCAGGCGATCCGGGACGGATGGTATATTACCGGTGACATCGCCACACTGGACGACGATGGATTTCTGACCATCACGGATCGGCTGTCGCGATTCTCCAAGATCGGCGGGGAAATGGTGCCTCATCGACGCGTGGAGGAGGCCCTGCAATTGGCGTCAGGCGAAGAGTTGCAAGTCTGTGCCGTCACCGGCGTCCCGGATGAACGAAAGGGCGAACAGTTGGCCGTCCTGCACACCTTGCCGGAAGAGCGGATTCCACAGATCCTGGCAAAAGCGGCCGCCGCCGGTCTCCCGAACCTCTTTCTCCCCTCGCACAGCCATTGTCTCAAGGTCGAGGCGCTCCCGATCCTGGGAACCGGCAAGTTGGATCTCCGGGCCTTGAAACGGATCGCCATGGAACGGTTGGGCCTCCATGCGTCGTGACACAGGACTCGCGAAGCGAGCACAACCGAGATGCGGCGGGAGTTCCGAGGAGTGATATCAAGCCTCACGATGAAATCCCTGATCGACTGCCATGTGCATCTCGCGGCACCGCCGAATGGCGACGACGGATGCGACATCTCCCGCAAAACGCTCCGGGGTCCACTGTTCCGATTCCTGCTCTGGAAACACCGGCTCTCACCGGACACACCGCGCGAGCGCATCCCGATGAATTGCTGGCCGGAGTGTCCATCAACCCGCAACGGCGCGACGCCATCGACGAACTGCATCGTTGTGCGGACGCGGGAGCCGTCCTGGTGAAGGTGCTCCCCAACGCCAAACAATTCGACCCGGCCAACCCGCGGTACAAGGACTATGATCGCGCCCTCGCCGAGCGCAAGCTCCCGTTCCTGAGCCATGTCGGCTACGAATTCAGCTTGATCGGGAAGAACCAATCGGTGGGTGATCCAGACCGCCTGCGGCCGGCACTGGATGAAGGCGTCACGGTCATCGCCGCCCACGCCTGCAGCTATGGTGTGCTCCCGTATAAAAAGTTCCTGCCGACGCGACGCGACCTGGTGCAGCGGTATCCCCGTTTCTATGCAGCTATTTCTGCCCTGACGCTGCCGAACCGGATGCGAATGCTGCTCCGGCTGAGAACCTATCCCGAGATGCACAAACGCTTCCTCTTCGGCACGGACTATCCGCTCTCCGTCTTCCATGCGGTAGCCTGGGGCCGCGTCGCACTCGGCACGTTGCGCAACATCATCAAGACCACGAACCACTTCGATCGGCAGGTTGAAGTCTGTCGGGGCCTGACGCTGGGGTTTCGTTCGATCGGCGACCTCCTCACCCCCGCATCGGCGTCTCCCCGAGGATAACCGGATCGGCCATGTACCGGGACACCATCTTACACAGCCTGCGCGAAAGGATTCTGGCCTTCGCGACATCACGGGTTTCGAGGGACCTCGCCGAAGATCTCACCCAGGAGGTGCTGGTTCTGCTACACGAGAAGTATGCGCATGTGACGGAGCTGACCGAACTGGTCCCGCTGGCGTTTCAGATACTCCGATTCAGAATGTTGGATGCCCACCGCAAATCGCTGCGACGGGGTGAGTATAATCAAGACGCGATTGAGGATCTGCCGCTGACCAATCCCGGAGATGACCCGGCCATGCAATTGGATCAAAAGCAGCGCGTCGCCCGCCTGTTGGCGGCCGTGGCGCAACTCGGAGACCGCTGCCGGGACCTGTTCAAGTGGAAGCTGGAGGGGCACACGTTTCCGGAGATTCAGAAACTCATGGGCCAGGCTTCCATCAACACCATCTACACCTGGGACTTGCGCTGCCGGAAGCAGTTATTGAGTCTGATGGGGGGAACGTGGGAATAAGGATGGCGTCCAGATTGCCCCATGAGCGGTCTGCTCCACAGACCACGCATAGCATATCCCGAGCGACGATCCTCCATGGCTGAGCACGAACTGGACACATTGTTGGGCGGCTTCGCAGCTGATACGCTGACGGCCGAGGAGCAGCAGCGCCTCTATGCCGCGGCGTTGAACGATCAGCGGCTGTTCGATGCGCTGGCGGATGAGCAGGGGCTGAAGGAATTGCTCGCCGATCCCGAGGTGCGACGCCGACTGCTGGAAGCCCTCAGGCAACCGGCGACGTCAGGAATTGAACCATCGATGCCCTGGTTGAACTGGCTCCGAACACCGTCCGGACTGGCGTGGGCCGGAGGCCTCGCGGCCATCCTCTTCGCCCTCACCTTTGGCATACACATCTATCAGGAGAGTCTCGATCGGCAGGCCCGATCGGTCGCCACCGAGGAACCGGCTTCCCCCGCTCCGGTGAATCCCTCACCATCACGCGCCCTGCCGCCTCCACAGCCAGCGGCAGAATCAACGTCATCGGCGAAAGAGAAGAGCCCCCTGCCGAAGATGACGCAAGAGGCGAAGCGCGAGACACCAGCCAAGCGCCAGCGGGCCGATGCCGCCAAGCAGGCCCCTGCTGAAAACATGCGTGCTGCCGCCGAACAACCACGCCTATCGGAAGACCGCGCGCGACCGGCGGACGCGCCGTCCCCCGCAGCACCGGCCGCTGCCCCAGTACCCAGGCCTGCCCCCTCCGCATTATCCGCCACAGCAGCGCCAGCGCCGGCCCGAAGCGCCCGTGCCCTCTACTACGGAGGAGGTGCGCCATCCGCCGGAGCCGCCGTGAAGGCGGAAGAACAGGCACGCGGCGCCGGGTCACCAACGGTGTTGGGGGTGCGATACAGCTTTGCACTCCGGGGAAGTGACGGACAAAACCAGGAGGTCAGCAGGGCCATCGCCGCCAGGAGTCGAGAACCGGTTCGCCTGCTGGTAGAGACGACACAGGACGGTTATCTGCAACTTCTCCAGAACCTCGGCTCTGCCGGAACGCGGCTGTGGTGGCCACCGCAAGAAACCGGCAAAATTTCGCTCAAGGCCGTGGCACGTACCCGTACCGACATTCCCCTGCCGCCTCCGGCAGAGAGCGGCCTGCTTGATCTGGTCCTCCGGTTTTCACCCAAACCCTTCGGTCCGCTCACCATGCAAGAAGTCGGTATGCTCGATCGGTTTTCAGGCAATCTCCTCGTCGAAACGATCTCACCGGGCGACGCCACCGGCCAGCAGGAGTCGGCGACGTACGTGGTGAACCCCGAGGCGTCGCCCGCTGCCCAAATCGCGGTCGAGATTCCCGTCAGCCGGTAACTCGATACACCGCCACATCTCGCGGTCAGGGATACCACCGCAATACCAACAGCCCGGCCATCGCCGCCAGCCCGCCACTCACATACAGAACAAACCCCAAGGCCCCTGCCACAAACCACCGTCGGATGCGAGGATATTCGTCCGCCGTCAGGAGAGGGTGCAGGGCAACCGGCTTTCGCCACCACTGTGAGGGCATCGGCATTCGTCCTGCCAGCGTCCGATAGAGCACCACGTGATACCACCATCCGGTGGGAATCCCGATCACCAGACCGGCAGCCAGGGTCCAGAGCCCGTATTCAACCATCATGGGCGGGGTGACCATGACGGTCACCAGACCGATCAACCCGATCAGGCCCAGACTTCCCGCGACAATCAACAGCTCAAGCATGGGACCGAGTATACCGGAGACGATGCAAGGAGGGCGAAGAGAGGCTGAGGCGTGGACAGAACGGCAGCTGCCCTTCGCGGGCATCACCATCACGGTGGAGCATCGATATCAGTACGATTCCAGGTGAGAAAGAATAAGAGCGTGTACTGATTATAAAACGTGCGGCCCACCAGGGTGGCGGACGACCCGAGAAATTCACCGGTGCGATTGTCGTAGATGTCCAGGTGCAGTCGCGCATACCCGCTCTGATTCTGCTGCTTGTACAGCGTCAGTTCCGGAAGCGCGAAGGGAATCAACACACTCTGAACCGGCGGCATGCCGAAGAACGTCACGCCCTGCATCGTGCCGAATGACTCGGCCATCACGCGCACCAGATACGGCGTCTCCATGTCGCGCGCCCGCACCAGATACCCGCGACGCCCCAATTCCGCCGCCACCGTATCCCGGATGTAGAGAATATCGCGGTTGGGACTGTTCAAGGTACCCAGGTCCGAATTGGTCATGCGTAGACGGGACCGATCGCTTTCAAGACCCGTCGCATCCAGCTCGACATTCACGCCGGCAGGCAACCGCAAGGTAAGGTTTGTGAGGGCGTGCGTCACCGCTTGCGTCAACAGGACCTGCTCCACCGCCGTCCTGGGTGTTCGGGACAGCTCCTGTTCCAGCGAACAGCCCCCGACCAACATCATGAACAGAACAGCGCACAGCGCACGGTGCAGCATCTGTCTCTCCTTGGACCGCCTCTATCTTTTCAATCATATGCGGCCTGTATCAACTGTTCAATGAGGGATCTCCCTAGCCGTCGAAGACGTGAAAGGATTTGCCTTCTCGCTCCATATCCTCCGGTGAAGGGAGACATCATGGAGCAGACTCACACCTCGTCCCAGCCCAGAACCTCAGCGACTCCACTCGATCCCCGTCTCTACCAGATCCTGAGCCTTAGCGCGCTGCTATCGTACGGGTTCGGCTGGCTCCACTTCGATGTCTCGTGCGAACAAATCGTCGTCACCATCGGAACCGCGCTGTTGGCGCAGTATACCGCGACCCGCCTCGTCGGTCTGCCTGCATTCGATCCCAAGAGTGCGCTCATCTCCGGACTCTCGCTCTGCCTGCTCCTCCGCACGAACGAGCTAGCCGTGTCGGCGGCGGCGGCGCTCCTGGCGATATCCAGCAAGTTCCTCTTTCACCGGCGCAACAAGCATCTCTTTAACCCGACCAACTTCGCGCTGGCCGTCACCTTGGCAGCCGGCCTAGGGTGGATCTCCCCGGGCCAGTGGGGCCAGACCGCCTGGTTCGGCTTTCTCGTGGCTTGCCTCGGAGGCCTGGTGGTGACTCGTGCCGCGCGAGCCGATGTGACGCTGACATTCCTCTGCGCCTATGTCGGCCTGCTGGTCGGACGCAGCCTCTGGCTCGGCGATCCCATGACGATTCCACTGCATCAACTCGAAACCGGTGCCCTCCTGATTTTTTCCTTCTTCATGATCTCGGACCCGAAGACCACGCCGGATTCCCGCTCGGGACGGATCATGTACGCCTTCTGCGTCGCCCTCACCGCTTACTATGTCCAGTTCAACCTGTTTCGCCCCAATGCGCCCCTGTGGGGGCTCATCGTCTGCGCACCACTTGTGCCGTTGATCGATGCCTGGCTGCCGGGTCAGCACTACGACTGGCCCGTCGCATCATCTCATGACGCATCCCCTCTGATTTCGGTGCCGCATCCCCTGTCCATTTCACAACCAAGGAGGTTTTCATGAGACGTTGGCTGGTTCCCGTTCTGACATTCGCTGCGGGGCTGTTCTTCTGCGGCGCCGAGGCGTCGGCCTTCTGCGGCTTCTACGTCGGCAAGGCCGACAGCACGCTGTTCAACAAGGCCTCGGAGGTGGCCATCGCTCGGCACGACAATAAAACAGTGATCACCATGGCAAACGATTACGAGGGCGACGCGAAGGAGTTCGCCCTGGTCGTGCCGGTGCCGACCATTCTGGAGAAAGGGCAGATCCACGTGGGCGACGCAGCAATACTCAAACATCTCGCCGACTATTCGGCCCCGCGGCTCGTGGAATACTTCGACGAGAATCCCTGCCGCCGGTACGACTTGACGGAGCGCCGGAGCATGGACGCCATGAAAAGCATGGCGCCGGCTGCGGCCTCATCGAAGGCACGTGAGCAGGCCCTGGGGATCACCATCGAGGCGCAATACACCGTCGGGGAATATGACATCCTCATCCTCTCGGCCCAGGAAAGTGCCGGACTCGAAACCTGGCTGACCGAGCACGAATATAGAATCCCCAAGGGAGCGTCCCTGGTCCTTCACAGCTACCTGAAACAAGGGATGAAATTTTTCGTGGCCAAGGTGAACGTGGGCGAGCAGGCCAAACTTGGGCTGACGCACCTCCGGCCGTTGCAGATTGCCTTCGAATCGCCGAAGTTCATGCTGCCGATCCGCCTCGGGACGGTGAATGCCGACGGCATGCAGGAATTGTTCATCTATCTGTTGACCAAACAAGGACGGGTGGAGACGACGAACTATCGGACCGTGCGCGTTCCCGAGGCCCAGGACGTGCCGATCTACGTCAAGGACCGGTTCGGCGATTTCTATCGGGACCTCTTCTCCCAACAGGTCAAGCGGGAGAACCAGCGCGGCCTCTTCCTCGAATATGCCTGGGACATGAACTGGTGTGATCCCTGCGCCGCCAATCCGCTGTCGGCTGAAGAACTGCGCAACCTGGGCGTCTTCTGGCAGGAGCCCCAAGGCCGTGGCGGGAGATCGTTCCCGCAAGGCCAGAACGTGTTTCTCACACGGCTGCATGTTCGGTACGATGCCGCGCACTTTCCGGAAGATCTCGTGTTTCAGGAGACGTCGGATCGCGCCAACTTCCAGGCGCGCTATATCATTCGTCATGCCTGGACCGGAACGGATGCGTGCGCGGCGGCCACCACCTACCGAGAACAGTTACGGGAACGCTATGAGCGCGAGGCCCAGACCCTGGCCTCATTGACCGGATGGAGGATCGAGGACATCCGCCATGCGATGCACATCGCGTCACGGCCCGCCGGGGATGAAACACCGTGGTATCAACGATTGTGGGTAAACTAGGCACACTGGCAGCGACAGAGGAGGCCGGGAGAATCCGGCCTCCTCACACCTGCGCGAACGCGGTAGGCTCAGGACCTTCGAATCGGCCGGTTACTTAGAGGTGCACTCGCCCGTTCGCTTTCCATCGACTTTCATCGTGACCGAAAGCGCCTTGTCTCCCTTTGGGGTGGCTTTCCGAACCACAGAAAAACTGGTGCCCGACACCGTGCCTTCCACGCGAGTGATCGCATAGACCCCTTCGATGTCATAGCTGATGTTCCCACCATGCATCGAGACGTTCATTACTTTATTCGCCGGATTGGGTTTGAAGCCATTCAGAGCATAATAATTAAAGACCGCGTCGGGATTGGCCAGGTGCTCTTCCTTCAGGCACCGGCTATGCGTATCCGGCTTGCCTGCCTCGCCGCTACTACTTTCCGTGACCGCCGTCACCTGATACTCCCCCGGCTTGAGAGGCACCGATTCCGCCCCCATCGCCGGTGCGGCACAGATGAGGCCTGCCAGTACGTAGCTGCCAACGCGTCTCGTCATGTTCGATCCTCCTTGTGATACCAGGGTGCGTCCGCTCCTGGGTGCTGAGAGATCACCAGGACGCCTCGCCCGAACTCGTGCCCCATCAAGGACCCGGCGATTGTGCTCATGCCTCAGGACATTGTCAACCGCTTCCTCCTTGTCGACCCGGCTGCCCCGACGCTTCCTGGCTTATTTCCTCGATGACTATGGTATAGTCGGGCGCCATGAGCGTGATCTATCTCTGGTGCACAACAAGGAGGATTCACCCATGACCACCGGCCATCGCCCGATGATTGCCGCATTCGGCGGGCTATTTCTCCTGCTGCTTTCGGCCTGTTCCCTGAAAGCCACCTTCAAGGAAACGACGGATACGACCTCGAATATCACCGGCACGACCTCCGGTCGTATCTGGTGGAACGAGGACGGCCTGCTGAGACCGGAACACAAGGTAGCGGCATTCACCGCCTATACCGCGGAGAATCTGGAAACTGATGCGGCACGCGGACAGGGTGAATACCTCGCGTCGCTCAACTCGCTCACCGCCGCATCCGGCAGCCCGGCCTATCAACCGACGGTACAGGAAGTCTTCACCCGGTGGAGCCGATCAACGAACCCCTCGGCCACTGACCTGGTGAACGATCTACAGGCGTCGGCCCGCTGAGCGGACACGGGCCAGTCACAATTCGACCCACTGCACCTCACCGGAGTTCGACATCGACATGCATGCGCCGAATACGCCGCTTGTGATTCACCGCATCTTCCATCCGACAGATTTTTCAGAAGATAGTCAGGTGGCGTTCGCCCACGCGCTCAAATTAGCCGTGGCGTATCGCGCCGAACTGACCATCATGCACGTGGATCCCGATGTGTCGCCGGAAGGATTCGAGGACTTTCCCCGCGTACGGCCGACGCTGGCGAAATGGGGGCTGCTCTCGGAATCCAGCACCAAGAGCGATGTCACGACACTCGGCGTGCACATCCGCAAGGTGCGAGCCCTGGCCGCCGACGCCAAGCAAGCCATCATTCACCACCTGACGACCACTCCAACCGATCTTATGGTCCTGTCCACGCACCAGCATGAAGGCTTCGCCCGATGGACGCATCACTCGCTGGCGGAACCGGTCTCCCGGCACATGCATGTGAAGACACTGTTTGTGCCGTCGCATGTCCAGGGCTTCGTCGCCGGCGACAGCGGGAAGACCTCGCTGCACCGGGTCCTCTTACCGATCTCGCTTACCCCGCCCTCCCAACCAGCCATTGATGCAGCCACCACCCTGGTCACGCAAGTGAACGTGTCACCGGTCACGTTCACCCTCGTTCACGCAGGGAAGGAACCGGACACCACTGCCTTAGTGCTCCCGGAGAAGCCTGATTGGTCCTGGAACCAGCTGTTTGGAAAAAGCGACCCCGTGGAGTGGATTCTGGCGGCCGGGGCTGAGTTCGATGTGGATTTGATCGTGATGGCGACGAAAGGACAGGACAGCGTGTTGGACCTCTTGCGCGGGAGCACGACCGAACGCGTGCTGCGCGGGGCGCGCTGCCCGGTGCTCGCAATTCCGGCCTCGCTGATTTGATCAGAGGCGAGTATCCCGCCGGGCCACTTCCAGGAGAAGCGACTCCCGGCGGTCGTTCGTGTCACGCCCGGTCACCGTGCGCACCACCATTCCGTCGCGAAACACCACAAGATTCGACGGCACGGCGGCCACTCGCGGACCCGGCAGGATCACGCCGGCCAGATTCAGCGGATCGGCAGCCGACAGGGTAATCTCCTGCTGGTGCGCGCTACCCGGGCGCTTTTTCATCGCCCGCAAGGATTCCAACGCTGCCGGCAACGCGAATTGCTCTCCCGTAAAGCCGCTCACAAACCGGCCACCGCGAACCTCCCCAGTGAATTCGAGCCGCCGATAACAGACCAACAGATCCCGCCAGGAAGATGCCATCGACTCACGCGCCAACAAGTCCCGGAATACGATGCCGTATCGCTGCAACAGCTGCCTGGCCACACGCTCGGTGGCCGCTGCCGCCGCGCGCGGATCGGATGACACGGTGGCCGGTCTCAGCAGCGACCAACGGCCGCCGACATGGCGAGGCCGACGACTGCGATCGGACGCCTCCGCTCGCCGACGCTTGGGATCGATGAGTGCGCGCAGATTGTCAAAGCCGTCGGCCGTTACCAGCCCGGCAGCCACCAACTCCCACAACCCGTCCTCCACTTCAGAGGCCAACAACCTGGTTCCATGCAGGAGCTCACTAAAAAAACTGGCGCCACGATCCTGCAAGCACCGTCGAATGGCTTGTGCCGACGCACTGAGTCTGGCAGAGAGATCCAATCGCGCCAACTCTTCTCCCGTCACTGCAAGCAAGACCGGCGCATCTTCACGCGCAAACAGACTGACCGGCGCCACGCGGGTTGGAACGACCCGACGCCCGGGCACTGTCGCCAACTCCTGCATCAGGCGTGGATGAGGCGTCAACCGCCCCCACATCAGCGCTCCGTTCAGACAGAGTCGGTCCAGCCACTCGGGTTGATACCTGGCCATGCGGACGCGCAGGATCTGTGTCTCCCAGGCGGACGCCGCCGCCTCGAACCCACCGAGTTGCTTCACCACCTCCAGCAACCCCGCCTCTCCATGCAAACGCGCGCCGGGTGCGGCCCGTTGCCATTGGAATAGGAACCGCATGAACTCCGCCGCCGTGACAGGCTCGATCTCCTTGCGCAGCCGACCAATGGTGAGACGATGGATTCTCGCGAGGAGACGACGATGGCACCACTCCATGGCCCCGTTCGTCGATCGTGAGGCCTGAGCTGAAAAGCGACCTCTGAGCACATGGCCTTGCGCTTCCAATCGCAACATCGCCCCGTTCACATCTTCAACCGACAGGTGCAGGCGAGCGGCCAGGTCTTCGGCCGTCGTCGGCCCGATACTCTCCATCCAGCCCAACACGATACGGGTCAGGACCTCTTCCCGCTCGAGCACCTCTGTGTCCGCACACGTGGCGACGGGTTCGATCCTGGCATCCGGAAACAGCTGCTCCCCGTACTGCCGACACTCCGCAGCCAACCAGCCCAGCTTCGTCTCTCCCTGCCACACTGTCATCAGGCGGCCGGCAGCCGACAGGGCCGGCACGAGGAGGTCCCAACCGGGCATGCACGCGCAGGGCACCCACCCAAGGGACAACAACGCATGGTGGAACTCTTCCGCATCGCGCACCACCGGCCACGATTCGTCGATGACCTGCTCGATGGCGGTCTGATCCAACGCGCCCATCTCGCCTGCCAACTCCGGAGGCAGAGTCCGCCGCATGTCGACCGCCCGCGCCCGGCGCTCCTCCAGCGGAGCGTCGTCGAGAAACGCGTAGGGATTGGCATTCAAGATTTCATGACAAAAGACGGAGGGTAAGGGCGTATCGATGGCGCGGCAGGCTATCGCGCCGCGTTCGATACGATCCAGCACTGCGATCAGCCCATCGAGATCCATCGCCTCGGTCAAACAATCCCGGATGGTTTCCTGAGCCAAGGGATGGTCGGGAATCTGACGGATCGTGCGCGCCCCCTGAAAATTGTCCTGACAGGCAATCGCATCGGGAAACACCGCCGCAAGGAGATCCTCGGCACGCATCCGCTGAATCTGCGGCGCGACACGTTTGCCGCCGACAAATCGGAGCAAGGCCAGGGCACGCGAGGCATTCCAACGCCAGCGCGTCATAAACATGGGGGCCTGCAGGACAGCTTGCGTCAACACCTCGCGCAGGGTCCCTGGGTTCAGAAACGCAAACACCGTATCGAGGGGAAAACTGTGTTTCTCCCCCAGCGACAGCACAATGCCTTCGTCCGTGGCCGCGGCCTGGAGTTCGAAATCGAAGGTCACACAAAAACGTTTTCGCAGCGCCAGCCCCCAGGCGCGATTCACTCGTCCGCCGAACGGGGCGTGAATCACCAGTTGCATTCCGCCGCTCTCGTCAAAGAACCGCTCGGCAATGATGGTCTGTTGCGTCGGAACCGTGCCGAGCACCGCCTTTCCCGCCAGTATGTACGCAACCGCTTGTTGCGCCCCACGCTGATCCAGTCCGCACTCACGGGTCAACCACTGCACCGGTGGTGTGGAACGCGCCGGGTCGGTCTCCGTGGTGTCCACGCGCCGGTCGATCTCGGCCCTGAGCGCCGCCACCTCCGCGGACAGATCCGCCGTCCTGGCCGGGGCTTCCCCACGCCAAAACGGAATGGTGGGGGGTGCGCCCTGCGCATCTTCGACCCGCATTTTGCCGGTCTCTACCCCTTTGATTCGCCAGGACGTATTGCCCAGCAGCATGATGTCCCCTGCCAGGCTTTCAACCGCAAAATCCTCATCCACCGATCCGACCACCGTGCCGTCGGGCTCGGCGATCACCGCATAGTTGGCCGTATCAGGAATGGCGCCGCCGGAGGTGATGGCCGCGAGTCTGGCGCCACGGCGACCCCTGATGTGATGGTTGATGCGATCATGGTGGAGATAGGCCCGCCCTCGACCTCGGCTCGTCACGAATCCCTCGGCCAACATCTTCACCACCGCGTCGAATGAGGCCCGGGTGAGATCGCGATAGGGCATGGCCCGTCGGCACAGGTCGAACAATTCCGTCTCATCCCAGGACTGCGTCGCGGCCGCGGCGACAATCTGTTGCGCCAACACATCCAGCGGTGCGGGCGGCACCTCGATACAGTCCAGTACCCCGCCTCTGATCGCCCGGATTAACGCGGCACATTCGATCAATTCGTCGCGTGTGGTGGCAAAGAGCCGGCCTTTGGGGATCGCATGAATCCAGTGCCCGGCCCGGCCGATGCGTTGCAGACAGGTCGCGATGGAACGGGGCGAACCGATCTGACACACGAGATCGACTGTGCCGACATCGATGCCAAGCTCCAATGATGCGGTCGCCACAACCACGCGTACGGCCCCCGTCTTCAAGCGATCCTCTGCCGACAAGCGAATCTCGCGAGACAAACTTCCGTGGTGCGCTGCCACAACATCGTCGCCCAGATGCCGGAGCCGCTCCTCCAGGTAATGGGAGACCCGCTCTGCCAGGCGGCGAGTATTCACAAACACCAGCGTGGAGCGATGGGCTTCGACCAGGGCGGCCACCCGGTCGTAGACGTCGCTCCAAACGGCATTGGTGGCGACCGCGCCGAGTTCGTCTTTCGGCACCTCGACGGCAAGATCCATATCGCGACGGTGCCCCACGTCAATGATGGCCACGTCTTTGGGCCCGCCTCGTCTCTCACCCAGTTCTGCTTCAGACGCAGCGATATCGCGATTCACGAAGACGTGCGAGCCACTGCCGCCCAGAAAGTGAGCGATGAGGTCGATAGGTCGCTGCGTCGCCGAGAGGCCGATCCGCTGGACGGCCCCCCCTGCCAACACTGCTGCCCGCTCCAGGGACAACGCCAGGTGCGCCCCTCGCTTGTTGGGTGCAACCGCATGAATTTCGTCCACAATCACTGTGCGCACCGTGCGCAACATCGCCCGGCTTTTTTCCGCGGTGAGAAGAATAAAGAGGGATTCAGGCGTCGTGATCAGGATATGCGGCGGCCGCCGCAGCATCTGCTGGCGTTCGGTCATCGGTGTGTCGCCGGTCCGCACGACGACCCGCAGGTCCGGCAGCAGAAACCCGGCGGCCAAAGCAGCCTGACCGATTTCGGCGAGCGGCTGTTGGAGATTCTTCTGGACGTCGTTGCTGAGCGCTTTCAGCGGTGAGACGTAGAGGATCTGGGTTTCATCTCGAAGATCGCAGCGCACCGCCTGCTGAAACAGGGTGTCGATGCAGGAGAGAAAGGCGGCCAACGTCTTTCCGGATCCTGTCGGCGCAGAGATCAAGAGGTCGCAGCCGGATTGAATGGCCGGCCAGGCCCGCAGCTGCACCTCCGTCGCAGAGGCGAACCGTCCTGTGAACCAGTCGTTGATGATGGGATGAAACGGCAGGGGCGGCGTCATCCGGAGATCGTAACATAAGCGAAGAGATCAAAGAATGTGCAGCAGACGGGATGGAACGCCTCACCTGTCCGATGGACGGTCCCGGGAAGAGCCCACGAGTACTCCCGGCAGGAACCGCACACGACCGAACTGCGTCGTATGCCGCCTGACAGGTACGACTCAGGGAGCAGGAGCGTTAGCTCATGGCACCGCCGTAGGTCTTCAAGATGTCGTACGACAGCCGGCACTCGCTACAGTAGTTTCTCGAAAATCGCACCTGCGAAGGAGCCACCACATGCCGCGCAAGGTAACTGGGGAAGTCGACCCAGCAGTGTGTCCCTCTCGAGGAAAACCCATCATCACGAACCCGCCGGCACAACTCACACATTGGTACGACTCGGACCATCCTTGGTCTCCTTTGGCACGACTCAGCTCGTTCACCAACGCCCGGCCTTACTTCTTTTTCTGCCGCCCTGCTCGCTTCTGTAAATCATCCGGACAACAGACCCGCTCACCTTGCAACACCCGGCTCAGGTAATGCCCCAGATCGACCGTCAAGTGTTTCACCAAGTACGCCATCGCCCCCACTTCAAAGGCCGCCATAACATAGGCCGGGTCTTCGTGCGACGAAAAGAAGACGACCCTGCTGCTCGGTACCGCATCCTGAAGTTGACGACCGATGGAAAGGCCGTCCAGGAACGACAATGAGAAATCCAGGATCACCAAATCCGGAGTTAGGCGTTTCGCGGTCAGCACCAATGCTTCGCCTTCGGTCTCCGACGCGACGATATCATATTGAGACTCAAGGAGAATCTCAAGAAAGGCCAACATGGACCGCGAAGAGTCGCCGATAAGGATACGGGGACGGGAGAGTTTCTTCCTCATATTCCTACGAGTCACTGCGTAGTAAAAGATGCCGCATACTAGGGCAAGTGAAGGGAAAACCACACGCGTAATAAAGCGGGGCTCAACGCCAAAAAACTTACCAGGCTACAGACTAGTAAGAAAGGCTATGCTATGGAGCGGGATGGGATTTAGACTGGGAACGCTACGTTTGACTCGTGAGACCTTGAGCCAGTGCGTATTTGACGAGCTCGACGGTCGTGTGCAGATTCAACTGTTCCATGATCTGCCCTTTATGAAACTCTACCGTGCGCGGAGAAATCTTCAGGGTGGCGGCAATATCCTTCACCGTGTGCCCTTCGGCTAGCAGCTGCAACACCTCTCGCTGGCGCGTGGTGAGCTCAGGACCGGTCGGTGCGCCGCCGTCGATGCCCCGTAACATGCTTTCAACGACTTCCTTGGTCACCAGCGGCGTGACATAGAAATTCCCGCCCCGGACGGCGCGGATCGCCTGAGCTAACTCTTCGCCTACGCACCGTTTCAAGAGATACGCCGAGGCGCCGGCTTCAAAAGCCGCTCGCACATAGGCGGGGTCGGCATGCATTGTAATAAACACGACTTTGACCTGAGGAAACTTGACCTTGAGGACGCGCGCGGCATCGATCCCATTGAGGACCGGCATCGAGATGTCGAGGATGACAATGTCTGGCTTCAATTGCGGGATAGCCTCCAGCAGGGCACGCCCGTCCCCGACCGTACCGACCAGCTCACATTGATCATCCAAGAGACGCCGGAACCCCTCCAGAACCAGGGTATGGTCGTCCGCCAACAGCACGCGCGGCAGCGTCATATCGCCACCCTGACTAGAGGCACATTCATGGACACGGTCGTTCCTTTTCCCGGAATCGATTCGATTTCACAGCTGCCCTGGACCGACAGGAGGCGTTCTCGCATATTCAACAGCCCCAACCCACCTTCCCCCTTGTTGACGAGCAGCTGATCGAACCCCCGGCCGTCATCACGGACCACCACAACCACTTCTTCGTCTTCCACCGTGACCTCCACCTCTACTCGAGTCGCTTTGGCATGCCGGGCAATGTTGGACAGGCTCTCCTGCACAACCCGGTACAAGGCCGTCGACGCCGCCTTATCCAGCTGATGGTCGAACGGCTGATGGACAAACAGGATTTTTACGCCGGTTCGACTAGAAAAGTCATCCAACAACCGCTGCAGCGCAGCCTTTAACCCCAGATCGTCCAGAATCGAGGGATGGAACCGATAGGCCATGTACCGCACGTCGTCGGAGAGTTCCTCCAACCCCTTCACGGCATGTCGAACCCCGAGATGCGCATCCTCAGGAGATCCCGCGATTCGCCGGTCGACCTCCTGCAACTCCAACAACAAGAGGGCCAGGCGCTGATTCACGTCATCGTGCAGATCCCTCGCGATGCGTCGACGCTCCTCTTCCTGCGCGGTCAGGATCCGGCCGGTCAGCACATGCAGTTGCTCCTCGCTGCGCTCCAGCGCCACCCGACTAGCCGCCAAATCGGCGGTCCGTGCCTCGACGCCACGCTCCAGCCGCTCATTTGCTTCCTTCAACAGGGACTCTATGTGGCGACGCTGATACACAAATAACACCGGAGCCCAAATTCCGAAAAGGCTGAAGAGATGATTCACCCACTCAAACCAGGACGGAAGGCCCGGCACACGCGGGCTAAACGGCACCGCGATAGTCGTCAGCAAGGAACAAGCGGTGGCGGTTACGACGGGCAACCAGCGATACTGACTGGCGGAAGAGAGCAGTACCACGGCACTGTACAACACCGCGTTGGCCACCCCCAACGGCAAATGCAGGTCCAGGACAAAGAAGATGCACGCCAGCAGACCGGCCAGCCCGACCATCACATGCTGTCGTCGTTGCGCCAGGGCCTCGGTTGATCGGTCGACCTGATCCATCCGCTCGTCCCGCCGTTGGTTGGTAGACGCTACCGGGGCGGGATTTTAGCATGTGATTTGGCCCGGAGACCAGAACCAGAATGGCCGGAACACGGACTGGGCAAACCGCCCGGCGCTTCGAGTATGATGGGGCGATGATCACACCACCCCCTCTCGTCATACTGGGATTTGGCTACACAGGCCGCTGGCTCTACAGACTGGCCCACGAACAATCGGGCCGCATCCTCGCCAGCAGCCGCCAACCAGAACGCCATCTGACCGAGGTCCCGCCCACCGATCGGATTCGCTTTGATGTGACGGATCCGACCAGTTGGCCCACCCTGCCTCGGGAGGCAGACCTCATTTGGACATTTCCCGCCATTCCGCTGGACCAGGTCCAGGAGTTTGCCAAACAGCACTGCCACGCGCATCGGCGGCTCGTCGTGCTCGGGAGTACTTCAGCCTACGACCGGCATGAGCAGCCCACCATGGACCTGCCTCCATGGATCGACGAAACCAGTCCCATCAATGCCGACCTCCCCCGCGTTCAAGGAGAAGAATATTTGCGCACCCACCATGGCGCCATCATTCTTCGCGTGGCAGGCATCTATGGTCCGCATCGCAATCCCGTGGACTGGATCCGGCGGGGGCGAGTGGGCCCGACGAATAAATTCGTGAACCTCATTCACGTTGAGGACTTAGCGCGACTGTGCCTTCAGGCCCTGCGACAGGGACAGGCAGGCACGTCCTATAACATCAGCGACGGCCAGCCACGTCGCTGGGTCGAGATCTGCCACGAAGTGTCGGCCCGGTGGGGGGTGGTGAGTCCTCGCCAGACACTGGCAGAGGAGGCCGGCAAACGAATCCGCAACCACAAGGCGCTGACACAGCTTCAGTACACGCTCCGCCACCCTGATTTCTATCAGGCGCTCAGGTCCATCGAAGGGCTTCCGGCTTAGACTGTTCGCCCGAAAACCTTGTGCCTATTGAACAAACCGTGTACACTCGCCTCACTCACTCGGGACGCGGGATCACGCCAGGGGTAGGACCGCGAGGAGGCATATGACTCGATCAGTCCGCCCCAAAGTTGCGCCGAAAGCAGAGGTCCACGTCGGAGACATCGTCAGGCGCCTGCGAAAATCCCGCCACTTCTCCGTGCGGATGCTCGCCGATAAGTGCGGATTTTCCCCCAGCTTCATTTCCCAGGTCGAACTACGCCAGGCCTCGCCGTCCATTGCATCGACCGAAAAAATCGCGTCCGCACTCGGTGTCACCCTGGGCGAATTTTTTCGTACGGCGGACCCCGTCCTGCCGGCCATCATTCGTTCCGATGCTCGCCCGGTCGTCCAAAGCCAATGGTCTCGCGCAAGAATTGAAACGCTCGGGCCCTTCAATAAAGACAGTCGGTTTGAGCCGATGGTCATTACCATCCAGCCTGGCGGAGCGAGCGGCCACAAACCCTATGCACGTGAGGCCGAACAATTGGCCATGGTGCTCCAGGGTTCACTGGAGCTCACGCTGGAGGACGAGGTCCACCTCCTCAAACGGGGGGATGCAGTCGGAATCCCTGCGGGCAGCCGTCATTGTTGGAAAAATACCAGCCGGAAGCCGGCGCAGATGCTGCTCGTCACTGCACACCGCTCCCACTAGTCCGCACACCTGCCACTCTGCTCGACACGCCGTCTGATAGATCGAAATGGGCCGGTGGGACAGAGCGATGGTCTCGGGTCAGGACCGCAACAACGCCATCACGCTCAGACAGACGAGCAGATTGTTCACGGCATGTCCGAGCACCCCGGGCCAGAGACTGCCGGTGCGTTCATAGGCCCAGGCCCAGACCAGCCCGCTCCAGAATACGCTGAGAAAGCCGATCAGCCCATACCCATGAGCCAGTGCAAAGAGGGCGGCGCTCAGCATGGCGGCAGTCCCCCACTGAAACCGCCGCCGAAAGACACCGAACAGCAGCCCACGAAACGCTAACTCCTCAAAGACCGGCGCAAACAGCACATACTCCAAGAGACTCACCACCAGAGTCGGCGACGATCCCCACACCAGGTCCGCATCGAACCATTCCGTCCAATGACTGATCAATTTGAGCGGTTCCGCAATCCGGCCCAACACCCACTCACCCACAAGCCCGGCGGCGACGACGGCCAAGACCGCCAGCGCCAGCTGCCCGAGGTGACGCGGCTGAATGCTGATTCCGAACCCGCGCCAGAAAGACTGCCGTTGCGGTCGGAGCAGGTGATAATAGGCCAGCGCCAACAAGGGCAGGTTCGACAGCGGCACAGCCACAACCCGCAACGACGGGAAGTCACTCGCGGCAAACAGAAATGCCACGGTCAGGAGTGCCCCGACGGCCCCCCCACGCAGCAGAACGCCCGCGCCAAGACGGCCTGCCCATAAGGGAGGCAGCTCGGCCGAGCCCACGCGAAACATGGTGGCCCCCTTCCCCCGCCGAAGCCAAGCCATCAACACCAGGATTCCCACGATCATCAGCGCCAGCTCCAACCAGGCAAATGCCCGTGAACGCCAGACCAGAGCCTCCACCCGTTGCTGCGAAGAGGTTTCAATTGTCACGAGCAGAGGACGGTCTCCTGCCCGCTCGGCAATGCGGGTGGCAAGCCGGGCATAAAACCAGCCTGTGACGGGTTGCTCCGCCAGATAGGCTTGCAAATTGAACCCCACCGCCGGCGACACCTTCGCATCCACATAGGCCGCCTGCAGCAATCGGGCAAACGACGCATACGGTTCCCCCTGACGGGTCCATCGCGATACGTCCTGCTTGATCTCCGCTAGGTGCCCCGACTCCCCTTCCAAAATCGCCAGATGCAGGTCGACGAAGGGATCGGCCGATTCTTCCGCGAGTTCTCGATACCATTCGATGACCTGATCACGATCGTTTGCGTCACTGCCCATCGTGATGTCGTAGAGAACCTGTTCCCACACCGGCAAGGTCTTGAGTCCCTCTTCCTGATCCATCAGACGGCCGACCATGTGACTCAACGCCCGTTCGGCATCCGGCACGCGTTCCACCCGGGGGACATCGAAGGAGAGCCAGGCCACCACCGCAATCGACGCGGACAGCACCACGGCGGACAATACCGTGACAGCCCGTGAAAAACCGGGATTGTACGCATGGGGCGGAGGAGGCGCCCCGACACAGGGTGCCGATGAAGTCACCGGTTGCACGGGCGCCCCGCTCGATAGATCCGCGTCCACAAGGACCTCCAGACAAGAAAGAAGCGCCGGAGTATAGCACCGGCCTCAGAGAGGTGAAACAGGCAGTGCCCCTTGCGGCCCCAATGAGCCCCGACATAATCCCATGGCTGAATCCCCTTCGCTTTCGTTATACTGAGTCACGCAACAGGACCGTTTGATGGCCGGGCTATGGAACCTTCCCGGGTGACGAGACGCGATCGACTCCGAAGATGAGCCTGCCTCCACCGGATCACGAATTTATCCCGCCCACTCGCCTGCTCCTGGGTCCCGGGCCGAGCATGGTCCATCCCCGGGTCTTGCACGCCCTGGCCCAGCCACTTGTCGGCCATCTCGATCCGCTGTTTCTGGGCCTGATGAATGAGATCCAAGCCCTGCTCCGCACCACATTCCAAACCCACAATGAATTCACCATTGCCCTGTCCGGCACCGGATCGGCTGGCATGGAAGCCGTCATCGCCAACCTCATTGAACCGGGTGACCGTGCGCTCGTCGGAGTGAACGGTGTCTTCGGGACACGGTTGGCAACCATGATCGAACGACAGGGTGGGATCCCACTGCGCATCGACGCACCATGGGGAGACATCATCACGTTGGAGGCTTTACGCGACCAGTTGGCCCGGTCCGGTCCGATCAAAGCGGTGGTGCTCGTTCACGCAGAGACCTCGACCGGCGCCGCACAACCGCTGGAGGACGTGGGCGCCCTCTGCCGCGCCCATGGGGCACTCCTGATCGTCGATGCGGTGACGTCACTTGGCGGCATGCCGATGAACGTGGATGCCTGGGGCATCGACGCTTGCTACAGCGGCACCCAGAAATGTCTCAGTTGTCCGCCCGGCCTGGCCCCACTAACGATGAGCCCGCGGGCTATACAGGCGATTCGGCAACGGCGCACGCCCTGCCACAGCTGGTATCTAGACCTGGCCTTGATCGCCGACTATTGGAATGACCAGAGCCGCGCCTATCACCACACCGCCCCGATCTCCATGCTCTATGGACTTCGAGAGGCCTTGCGCCTGCTGCACAGTGACGCGCGTGAGGCGCGGTTCGCGCGCCATCGGCTCAACAGCGAGGCCCTGCTGGCGGGACTTGCCATCCTAGGTGTGATGCCGCTTCCCGCCGCAGAGCATCGACTCCCGATGCTCAACTGTGTCACCCTACCGGATGGGATCGACGATGCCGTGGTGAGAACCCAGTTGCTTCAGCAGGACGGCATTGAGATCGGAGGCGGGTTGGGTCCTCTGCGCGGGAAGGTCTGGCGCATCGGGCTCATGGGCGAATCCAGTCGGCAGGCTCACGTTCTGACGCTGCTGAGCGCCTTGGAACGTATCTTTGTGTCCCACGGATGGCTGGCGCAGCCCGGCTGCGCGGTGCAAGCGGCAGTCGACGTGTATACCGATTCACAGTTGGCGACGAGGAGGAGTGCATGAGTCGAAACGGATTGTGGATTGTGGCGGCAGGCGTAGCCGGCTTCGTCGCGGCGGTGACCTACTGGATCATCGCCCTGGCCGTCGCCGAATCGCGAAAGACAGATATGATCGCACCGGAGCGCGTGACCAGTTTCATTCACGCCGTGATCGACGCCAATCGCGCCAACTACACACAAAACGTCGTCGACAAGCTGCACACACAGGGCGTCGTCGAGGCGCTCGAACATTGGAAAGAAGAGAAGGGGCTTCCGTTGCCCGCCCAATTTCTCCTCGAATCGGGCCGGCTCGTGGCACAAAAGGATATGAAGCTGAGCTTCCGCCTGGCGAGCCTTACCCCCATCTACGTCTGGAACGGACCGAACAGCGAATTCGAACGGCGCGGCCTGGAAGTCGTTATGAAGTCACCGGAAAAACCGTTCACCGGCTTCTACCAACAAGCCGGCGTTCGGTATTTTCAAGGGATCTACGCCGACCGTGCGGTATCGGAAAGTTGTGTGGCCTGTCATAACGGGCATGCCAATAGCCCGCGCCGCGACTACAAACTGAACGACATCATGGGCGGCGTCATCGTCACCATTCCGATCAGCGAGGCTCCATGATTACGGCAATCCGGCACATCCGAATCCTCGACGGCCTCGGCGGGCGGCTTGAACAGGGCACCCTCATGATCGACAATACCCGCATCCTGGCGGCCGGACCCGAGCGCGCCGTCCGTATCCCCAAGGGCGCGCGCCGTCTCGATGGCCGTGGCCTCACCGTCCTCCCGGGACTCATCGACTGCCATGTTCACTTCTGCCTGGGCGCCGAAGCCGATGTGGTGGCGGCGGTCGAAGGAGAATCTTCCTCCGTCACGCTACTCAAGGCCGCTGAACAGGCTCGTCGCACGCTGCAGGCCGGATTTACCACTGTGCGCGACGTGGGGTTTCGCGACCATGCCGTCTTTGCACTGAAGCATGCCATTGCCGCAAGGCTGACGCCGGGGCCGCGCATTCTGGCTGCCGGACTGGCCATCTGCATGCCGGGGGGACACGCACGCTTCATCGGTCGCGAAGCAGACGGCGTGGAAGCCGTCCGAGCCGCCGTGCAAGATCAACTCAATGCCGGAGCGGAAGTGATTAAAGTCATTGCCTCCGGCGGTGTACTGACACCCGGCACCTCACCGGACGACGCCCAAATGACCGTCGAAGAGCTGCAGGCCGCCGTCGCCGTCGCCGCCGCACAGGGACGGCATGTCGCCGCCCATGCGCACGGAGCCACCGGGATGAAGAATGCCCTGCGGGCCGGGGTGCACTCAATCGAGCACGCCACGCTAATGGACGACGAGGCTGCCGGAATGATGAGCCGACAAGGGGTCTACATGGTGCCGACCCTGTCCGCACTTGCAACAACAGCCGCCTGCCCGACCGGCTGCGGTATTCCGGACAGCGCCCGCTCCAAAGCGAAGAATATGGTGAAGCAACACGAGAAGAGCTTCCGCGCGGCCGTGCGACGTGGCGTGCCGATCGCGCTGGGCACCGATGCCGGTACGCCGTTTAATCATCATGGGGACAACGCGCAGGAGCTGGAGCGCATGGTGGCCCTTGGCATGACGCCGATGAACGCGATCATGACCAGCACCTCCGCCGCCGCGCGATTGCTACGGCTATCCGAACACATCGGCACTATCGAGGTGGGAAAACAGGCGGATCTCCTCTTTGTGGAAGGCAATCCCTTGAGAACGATCGGCGTGTTGATGAAACAGGAGCGGATTGCCGGCGTGATGCAAGGCGGGCGCTTCGTGGCGGGTCCCCTCTCGCAGGTGTGATCTCCGTGCCCGGCGCCAACCATCCGCTCTCGGGATGGTTGAAGCGCCACCATGAGGGCATCGACGCTACCTCCGCTCGTAGAGCAATTCCAGCGCGGCAGCAAAACCGTTGATCCGGCCTTTTCGAAACGCCTCCTCCAGACGCCCCCGTAACGCTCGTATCCCGCCCTCATCGCCTCGCGCGACGACCGCCTGCGAGACCATCATTTGCACTGCCACTTCGAGCAAGCGCTGCTTACGCTCATCCATTTCCGTCGTCACGAATTCCTCGATCACTTCTGCGCCGCGCGCCTCGACGATCGGTTCCTTGAACGTGTCATAGCCCTGATACGCCACGGTACGCTCGCGAATGAGAGCGAGTTCCGATTTAATTCTGGGCACCATCTTCATGAGGACCGCAAAGACCTCCTTCCGCCCCTCGTCGAACAATTTCTTCTCCATCTCCTCAAGAATCTGAGAAGGATCGGCGGCTTCGGCCCTGGGCTCCTCCCCCCAGTGCAAGCGGTCGTAGGTGCGCCGACGCTCCGGATCACCGAGGACTTCGTAGGCGGAGTTGATCTCGCGAATCTTTTCTTCGGCCTTGCTATTGTGTGGATTTCGATCAGGATGATGTTCAAAGACGAGCTTTCGATAGGCTTTTTTGATGTCGTCATCGGAGATATCCCGTGGGATGCCGAGGACACGGTAATAGTCAATTTTTGGCATAGTATCGGCGACTATACCACGGGACTTTCTCAGCTTCACCTTGACAGCACGACGTCCTGCCCGTAGCTTGGCGACGATCCGATCGTGTCAATGAGGAGCATCTGCGTGGGCTGGACACACGGCGTCACCCGATACCAATGGTTGGTCCTGTTCGTCGCCTGGTTAGGCTGGGTGTTCGACGCCATGGACGCCACGATTTACGCGATCGTGCTCCATCCCGCTCTGCAGGAATTGCTCCACGCCGAAGCGGCTCACGGCGCCGTCACATCCGAACTCATCGGCTGGTACGGCGGCCTGGTCTTTTCTATTTTTTTGATCGGCTGGGCCATCGGAGGGATCGGCTTCGGACTTGCCGCTGACTATTTCGGCCGCACCAAGACGTTGATTGCCACCATCTTGATTTATGCGATCTTCACCGGCCTGGCCGCCTTCGCCCAAGAGTGGTGGCACCTGGCGATTGCCCGCTTTCTCACGGCGCTTGGCGTCGGGGGAGAATGGGCGGCGGGCGCAGCCATCGTGGCCGAAACGTGGCCTGAAGAGAAACGCGCCAGGGCGGCCGGGATCTTACAGACAGCCTGGGCCTTGGGCTTTTTCCTTGCCGCCGGGTGCAACCTCCTGTTGAAAGATTCCGAATGGCGGGTGCTGTTCCTGGTCGGCATTCTGCCGGCATTTGTGGCATTGCTCGTCCGCCGGTGGGTGAAAGAACCGGAGCGCTGGATACGGGCACAAGAACGGGAGGGGCGTTCAGCCCATACGACGGTGATGCACCTGTCTGAATTGTTCAGCCCGTCCCTTCGCCGCGATACGCTGGTGGGCTCCACCTTGGCTTTCGTGGCGGTCTTCGGCCTCTGGGGCGCAACCAATTGGGCCCCGACCCTCATCCGCACCATGCCAGATCTGCAGGACCAGGATCCCGCCGACCTCACGGCCAAGGTGAGTTACGCCATCATGGCGCTGAACGGGGGGGCTCTGTTTGGCTATCTCGGGTTCGGGCCGCTGGCTGAACGGTTTGGCCGCCTGCCCGTCTTCGGCCTGATGTGCTTCGGCAGTCTCATTCTGCTGCCGGCCACCTATTTTGTGCCCCACAGCTATGCGGAAGTGCTGCTCTTGTTGCCGGTCCTCGGATTTTTCAACAACGGCATCTTCAGTGGATTTCCTATCTACCTTCCCGAGCTGTACCCGACGCGCCTCCGAGCCACAGGGTCCGGCTTCTGTTTTAACGCAGGCCGCATACTCGCCTCCGCAGCACCGTTCATCACCGGCTGGCTCGTCACAGTACTCGGTTCATTCAACAACGCCGCCAGTGCCATCGCATTGATCTACGTGTTAGGCTTGGCCATACTTCCATTCGCAACCGAAACCACAGGGAAACCCTTACCAGAGTGACCGCTACCGGTCACCGTCTCCACACACCGTGAGGCCTTTCGCAGGATGATGCCGCGAATCGTTCCCTTGAGTGAATGTGCGTTCACCGTGGACTTCGGCGACGAGATCAGTCTGCAGACGAGCGAACTGGTGCTCACATTTTCCGCTGCCGTGGACCAAGCTGCCTTCCCTGGTGTCGTGGAAGTCGTCCCCACCTATCGATCCGCCACCATCTACTTTGACCCGTTACAAATCGATTCGACGGCACTCATCAAGCAGGTGCAGGCAGTCATCCCCAACAAGAGCGACGCGCCTATCCACCCGGCGACCACACATTTCATTCCCATTTGGTACGGCGGGGACGCAGGACCAGACTTAGTCGACGTGGCGCAACAGGCCGATCTGACTCCGGCCGAAACCGCCAGGCTCCACGCTTCTGTCACATACCGCGTGTACATGTTGGGATTTAGTCCGGGCTTTCCCTACCTGGGGACCGTGCCGGACCGCTTGGCGGTACCTCGCCTCCCGACACCGCGGAGACAGGTTGCCGCTGGCTCCGTCGGCATCGCAGGAACGCAAACCGGCATCTACCCACAGGCCAGTCCTGGGGGGTGGCACCTCATCGGACGCACTCCGGTTCGCCTCTTTAACCTGAGCAGACCCCACCCGTTCCTCCTTGCTCCTGGCGACCTCGTACAGTTTGTCTCGATCGACGAGGAGGAGTTTGGCAAGCTCTCCGGGAATCAGGCATGACGCAGACACGCCGCATCGATCTGAATTGCGACCTCGGCGAAGCCATCACGCCCGAGCAACTCGATGTGGAAGCACACCTCATGGCCCACGTCACCTCGGTCAATATCGCCTGCGGAGCCCATGCGGGCGATGCAGCACTGATGCGGCACACTGTCCGAATGGCCCATCAGCACCACTTGGCCATCGGCGCGCACCCTGGACTCCCCGATCGCGAATCCCAAGGACGCCGGGAGCAAGCGTTACCCCCAACATTCGTGGAGGAGCTCATTGTTTCCCAAGTCGGCACACTGATGGCCATCAGCCAGGAGGAAGGCGTCAGCCTCACACACGTGAAGCCGCACGGAGCCCTCTACAACATGGCGGCACGAGACCGCGTGGTCGCGGATGCCATTGCCAGCGCACTCATACGAATTAACCGCCGATTGATTCTCGTGGGGCTGGCTGGGTCTGAATTGATCGCCGCCGGATCGGCGCACGGGCTTCGAGTCGCTGCTGAAGGGTTTGCCGATCGGGGATACCAAGCCAACGGCCGCCTGGTACCCCGAGGGCAACCAGGCGCGATTATTCACGATGAAGCCCTGGTGATCGAACGGGCACGATCGCTTGCCATGGACGACCGTCTCACGGCCATCGACGGCTCAAGGCTTCACACCCACATCCACACACTCTGCCTGCACGGGGACACTCCAGATGCCGTGCGTCTGGCCCGTGCGGTGCGGGTCATGTTCGACCAGGCAGGACTGCCCGTTCTCCGTGTGGACCATGTCGCCTAACCACTCGACCATTCATGTCTTGCGCCCCGGGCTGTTCACCACGATTCAAGATCTCGGACGCCGTGGCTATCAGCGTTTCGGCGTGTCGGTGAGCGGCGCGATGGATCCCTGGGCGTTGACAGTCGGCAATCGCCTGGTCAGCAACCCCGACCGCGCCGCCGGCCTGGAAATTACGTTGCAAGGCCCTGAACTCTTCTTCGAACACCGTCTGTCCATCGCGATCACAGGAGCGGACCTCTCACCGACATGCGATGGCCACGCACTCCCCATGTGGACCGTCGTGACCATGCAGGCAGGAAGCCGATTGCAGTTCGGCGTCCGCAGACGAGGCACCCGCGCCTACCTGGCGGTAGCCGGCGGCATCGACACACCGGTTCAACTCGGGAGCCGCGCAACGCATGTCCGGAGCAGACTGGGCGGACTCGCAGGAGGTCCGCTAAGAAAGGCCGACCGGCTTGTAGTGAGATCGCCCGCGCAGGCGCGAGACGGCCATGCGCTCCCGCCTGCACATCACCCCCACTATTCCACCTCCCCCACCGTGCGCGTGATGCCAGGACCGCAGGTCGGTCACTTTATCGAGGAAGCACTAGAGCGGCTGACGAGAGGCCCCTATCGCGTGACCTCGGAATCAGATCGCATGGGGTACAGACTGGAAGGAATGGCATTGCCGCATCGCACCTCGGCCGACATCATCTCGGAAGCTGTCAGCATCGGGAGCATCCAAGTGCCGCCGAACCGGCAACCGATTTTACTGATGGCTGACTGTCAACCGACAGGCGGGTATACAAAACTGGCGACGATGATCGGTGCCGACCGCCACCTCGCCGCCCAGGTGGGACCGGGGGACAGCCTCTCATTTATGGTGGTCACTGCGAAGGAGGCATCTGAACTATTTCGGTCGTTGCATGCCGAACTTGACCGGCTACTACCTCCGCAGAATGGCTGAATTGACGGCGCCACTCGCTCTGGTGGCAGTACGATAACGCTCATTAGATGCGCACGCTCCCCCCGAACGAGAGCGACGCACACGGCCAACCAGTTCTTGACATTGCCCTGAAGGGATCTATTATTATTCGTATGGACACCACACTGACTCCTCGACAGATTACCCACGATGAGAAAAAGGCGGCCGAAGCCGCTTTCGCTGGTCGCCCATTCAATCCGAAATGGTCAGACGCGGCTCGCATCGTTTACGACGGCCTTCTCGCCGCGATGGGGAAAGACGCTCGAGCCGTCGACACCGACGATGAACTCGAGCCGGTTGAGCCGCTGGCTTAATCCCCTCCGCTCGTGTCGCTGGCGTGGGGATGCATGCATCCCGGGTTCTCTCGCACGCCCTGCAGTGCGGTAGACATCGAACACGAGTCCTGCATCAGGTCCCTTCCTGCAGCTTCGATCGTCCTCGTTCGACACAGTCCTTCACCAGTGCTCGTTCCTCTTCCTCGCTCGTGACCTCACCGTCCAATCGCGCCTCAGTGAGTCGCGCCAGAATCGTGCGGTACAGTGGACCAGGCTTCAGCCCCAAGGCTTTCAGTTCCTTCCCAGTGAGTGTTGGCTTCACGTTGCGATAGGTCGTGAGAAACATCGAGAGTTGTCGCTTTGCCGATTCCCCCAGGTTCTGTGCCAGGAGGAATACCAGGCATTCATCCGAGAAATCCGTCAAGAGGCGCACCGTTTCCGATGGCGTGAGCGGTGCCCGCCGACTGAGGGTCCGACACACCGGATGCGTGAGAAACCGAGCCTCATTGATGGCGGCCCGCTCGGCATCGGTAAACGGAAACCGCTTCAGCATCTCCCGCACCGCTTGATCGGACATGGCTTCAGCCAAGGCCATGGCGTAGACCAGCCACCCGCTGATGGTCCGGTCAAGGCAGGAGAGCCGGTACCAGTCCAATGCTGCCTCCACCTCGATGAGCCGACGGTCCAGTCGATTCGACCAGATGAGTTTCGGATGAATGAATCGCAGAAGGTCGAGCTCCGATAGACGCCGGACGGCCTGCCGCGGCATCCGCTCGGAAAACAACAGACGCAACTCATCCAGGAGGCGCTGCCCGGAAAGTCTGTGAAACAGCTCCATCTTCACCGCGCCCTTAATCAAGGCCAATGTGTCTTTGCTCAACTGAAAACCGAACCGGAGTTCGAACCGGATCGCACGAAACACACGAGTCGGATCCTCCACGAAGCTCAAACTGTGGAGCACCCGAATCAGCCGCTCCTTGAGGTCACGTTGCCCGCCATAAAAATCGATCAGCTGGCCGAACTGTCGCGGCCTGAGCGCCACCGCCAAGGTGTTGATCGTGAAGTCCCGCCGATAGAGATCCTTTTTCATCGAACTCTGCTCAACCGTTGGAAGCGCCGTCGGGTATTCATAATATTCAGTGCGGGCGGTGGCCACGTCCACCTTGAACCCGTCGGGGAGATGCACGACGGCCGTTCCAAATCGCTCATGTACGTTGAGTTTCCCGCCGTGTTCCTTCGCCAGTGCGCGCGCAAACACGATCCCATCCCCCTCCACCACGAGATCGACATCCAAATTGTCGATCCCGAGTAACAAGTCCCGAACGAATCCCCCGACGACATACACGGACACACCCAGCCGCTCGCCTAATTCACCAGCCACCCGCAGGAGATCCTGGACCACGTGGGACAGCCGGTCACGCAGCAGCCCTTTGAGATCCCGCCGCCGCACACCGCCCATAGACTCCAACCCCATCAATGATTTTGGCTTCCCGCGCGCACCGGCAAGCACATCGTCATGAAGGCTGCGAAGCAGATCGGTCCTGGTGATGACCCCAACCGTTTTGCCATCGGACAGCACGGGCACGAACCGCTGGTTCAACTCAATCATTCTGGTTTCAATGTCGTGAAACGGCGTCTCAGGATGTGCGCTATAGTGCCCGCTACTGGTGACATCCCCGACCTGGTGCGCGTCAAGGTGATGGAACAGCGCTTTCTGGATGGTCTCACGGGAAATTATCCCGAGATATTGCGCCTTCCGGTCGACCACCGGGAGCACATTGACCCCATAGGTCGTCATAGCCCGTTCAGCCTCCGTAATGGTGGCATCCTCGGTGATCGATTTGACCGGCGTCGTCATGACGTCCCGAGCGAACAAGGTGGGACGATATCGCTGCGTCAGCAGACGCGTCAGTTCCTGCTGCACCTCCACCAATGTCCGTCCTTTGACGCTGGCGGCGGCCGCCACCGCATGGCCACCCCCGCCGAACTCGCGCGCGATCCAGGCCACGTCGATTTCCGGCCGACGACTCCGCCCGATGATCTCCACTTTCTCTTGCAACGCAATCGCCACGATGACGGCATCAAGGCCTTGCAACTCCGCAAGCCGCTGAACCGCCTCTGCTAGGTCGCCGGTATAGCGATCATACGCACTCGACGCGACAAGAATCTTGCGCCCTTCCAAGTAGTAGATATCTCCTGACTGCAGCAGATCGTTCAGCAGCGCGATCAGGTCCGGATCCAGAGGATGTTGCAACGTCTCCGTCACCACATGGAGATCAGCCCCAACACGCACAACAAAGGCCGCCGCCTCCAGGTCCCGCGGGGTGGTCGAGGGATACCCGAATGAACCGGTTTCTTCGTACAAACCCAGCGCCAACACCGTCGCCTCAGCCGCGGTGAGAGAGATGTGTCTATCCTTCAGTTGCTCGACCAGCAAGGTCGTGGTGGCCCCGACGGGTTCGACCAGTCGCAGGCCGATCGACGGCCAGAGCGGTTGTTCCGCAATCTGACCGGCTCCATGGTGGTCGTAGAGGTGAACCTCCACATCGCCACGTGAACGGAGTGCACTCAAGGGTCCCAGCCGCTCCGGTTCCTGAACATCCACTAGCACCAATCGGGTCACGCGATCCAACGCCACATCCTTCAAACGGGTCATCTCCACATGATGCGTGGCCAAAAAGTTCCGGACTGCTTCTTGCGCCCCGCCGGGAAGCACGAGCACAGCGCCGGGATACAATTTTTGGGCCGCAACCATAGAGGCGATGCCATCAAAATCCGCATTCACGTGTGTGGTAATGAGGTCCATGCCGGCATTTTAGCAGGATCGACGGATCGAGTCAGAACTGTCGGCAAGTCCGGGAAGAATTGCAGCAGGTGCGGGGGTGTGCTCGAGGTCCCGTCAAAACAACCGTGCCGTCCACAACAGCGTTGCGGACGGCACGGAACCACTCGACAAGAAGCGCGAGCGCGGGAATCAAGATGCCGGCCAGGCTACCGTATGCAGACCCTGCTGGAGGCCCAGCCCCGAGACGAACACTATCACTGTTGGCGGTCGTGCTTCTGGCGAGCAATATGGCGCGACGTACGATCTTGGGCGTGCCTCAGTCTGGCGCGTTCTTTGTTCGTGACGGCACCGTCGCCCTTGGCCTTGTCCTCCATTTTATTGATGTGCTCCTGCTGATTGTTCAAACGGTTGGCCTCGCGCGTATTCAACTGGCCGTTCGCAATGCCTTGATCGATACGCCGTTCCTGATTCGCCTGCCGCTGATCAATGCCCGGGGTCTCTGCTTGTGCGAACACAACCGATGAGGCGAAAATCGACCATACCGCAGCACTCCAGATCACCTGCTTCATACATCCCCCCTTGGTTAACGACCATGCCTGCCACCCATTCCAACGTACAAGGGGACCGCCACGTTGACAACGAGATTCCATTTTCTGCAGCTGTGTATCCATTGAGATGCAAGGCCCAGGTCGCACACTTCCGGATGACTCATGAGCTGATGCTGCGTCTATGCCTGAGCAGAATTGAACACCTGCGCGCGAAGGACCGCTCTCCGTGAATCTTCGACCGATACAATGTGACAGAACCGCCACAAATCCGACCGATTCAGCACATGGGCGGCGGGACGGGCGGGCATACGGATTGCTGCAGAGGAGGTCGATAGGCCGTGAGCGTTATCGCAAGGAGGAACGAGATGCATAAGATATTGCAACCTTCCCTCGCGACCGTTGCCGTCGCGACCCTCGCAGCCGTCAGCGTCCTCATCACTCCCGCATTTGCCAAAGACAAAGCCGAGAAACACTCGAAGCAAGCGCCCATCACATCAGCCGCCGCCGCGGCATCACTCATGGGCTCTGTACCCGAGCAAGCTCCCACGCCGAAGCCAGGCCACTATGACTCCAAACCGGGAACGGCATGGAAAACCATCGGCGGCACGGTCAAAGACATCCAGGGAGAAACCTATACCGTGGAGGACTACGACGGAAGCCAAATGCAGGTGCGTGTCGGACAGGGCACCAAACACCTACGAGGTCATAAGAAGGTCGGTGACACCATTCGGGCTGAAATTACACATGGTGGCTTCGCCAATTCAGTTCAATGATCCACTGATTCTGCGAACCCGCAGCAGCTCGCCGGTATCCTGGCGCGGCCGCCCCTGTACAGGTCGGCCGCACCGCAGCTCATCGCACACCTACCATCCCCGCGCACCTACTTCATCGCCTGCACGAACACAATGTCGCCGTAATAGGCCACGGCCTGCTCCAACGTGTTGTCCGTGTCGGTCATAATGGCCACACCGTTGATCGCCGGAGGCTCCTCGCCGAAGGCACGCGTATAGTCTTCATACACATTGCGCTCTTCTTCGACCCAGGAACCGACGTGGCGAGAGCCGCTTTGCACGACGATCATTTTGGCGAAGCCGGTGTAGGCGTTGTCTACCATCGTCCCCACCGGACTCTTTCCATCCCAGATGTAGTTGAGCGCGCCGATGGGAATCTCGCCGAACAGGACCTGCCCGGCCTTATACTGCAATTTCTTCCCGAAGCTCACCTTGTCCGGTTCATACGCAAAAGTGATGTAAAGCCGCGCCGGATAATCATCGCCGTCCTTGCGGGCCACATCACTCCGCTCCAGCACATGGTCGATCTTCCAGCGCCAGCGAACGATCGGATACTCACGCGGACTGATCGTCACGGCTCTTGTCAGTCCCGAGGCGGAGGCGTCGCTCACCGCCTTCACAACGGACACTGCCCCATCCTTCACCACTTCGTAGCGCGTGTGCCGTGAGATCTTCTTGAACGTGAGCGGGTTCCACCCCTCCGGTAGACTGTCCCCTGGGGCCGCGAGCGAAAAGGCCCCCACGACCAGCTTGGCCGGATCATTCGCAAGCCCTACCGACGCTGAGCCCAGCAACAAGAGCACCAGCATGCCACGCTGCACTGCAGATAGACTCATCGCCGCAACCAAGCAAAGAGACGGGCCAGGATTGCTTTGGTCCGCGGCGTGAAGTGTGCTTTGCGCCAAAGATTGGCGGTCTTCTTGATGATCTCGGCCCGGGTGGGATAGGGATGGATCGTTGCCGCAATGGTCTTCACACCAACATCTGCCTTCATCGCGACCGACACTTCGCTGATCAGGTCTCCCGCATGGGACGACACAATCGTTGCACCAAGAATCTTGTCGGTCCCTTTCTGAATGTGCAGACGGGCGAACCCTTCCTCGTCCCCATCAAGAATGGCTCGATCGACCTCCGTGAAGGGATAGGTATAGGTTTCGACCTCCACCCCTTTCTGCTTGGCGTCGGCTTCGTAGAGGCCGACGTGGGCGATCTCCGGAGTGGTATAGGTGCACCAGGGCATGTTCAGTGAGTCCGTACTCGCATACCCCAGGCCAAAGGGATGCGGGAACAGGGCGTTTTGAATGACGATCTGCGCCATCGCATCCGCCGCGTGGGTAAATTTGTAGCGTGAGCAGATGTCGCCAGCGGCATAGATCTGCGGATTCGTCGTTTGAAGTCGTTCGTTCACCGTCACCCCGGCCTTGTCGAATGCGACCCCGACCGTCTCCAGTCCCAGTCCCTGGACATTCGGCGAGCGACCCGTCCCCACGACAATCTCATCGACGATCACTTCATGGCGCTGGCCATGGGACTCCACGACTAGACGCTTTCCGTTGGAGATGGTCTCAACCCTCACATCCTTTCCGCAACAGTGCAGCGTGACCCCATCCTTGGCCATCACCCGTTGAACAATCTCCGCCGCATCCCGATCCTCGTTCGGCATGATGCCGTGCATAGCTTCAAACAGCGAAACGCGGCTGCCGAATCGCGCAAATGCCTGCGCTAATTCACATCCAATCGGTCCCGCACCGATCACCGCCATCCGCCGAGGCAGCTCCGTCAGCGAAAACACCGTATCGTTCGTGAGGTACCCTGCTTCCTCCAGCCCGGGAATGGGAGGGGCCGAGGCGCTCGCGCCCGTGCAGACCGCTGCTTTGACGAACGACAAGATCCGATCTCCCGACGGCCCCTCCACCACCACACGGTCCTGGCCGGCAAATCGGCCCTGGCCGATGTAGACATCCACGCCCAGCGAGGCGTATCGATGTGCGGAGTCCATATGGCTGATTCTGGCACGCACCTGCCTCATCCTGGACATCGCCACACCAAAGTCATACGTCGCCGCAGAACCCATCTGCGCACCAAACGCAGAAAGATTGCGCAACTGCGCCCACGCATTGGCCGCACGAATGAGGGCTTTGGACGGCACACAGCCGACATTCAAACAGTCCCCCCCCATCAGATGTCGTTCGATCAAGGCCACTTTCGCGCCCAAACCTGCCGCAACCACCGCGGTGATCAACCCTGCCGTGCCCGCCCCCAGGACAACGATGTTGTATCGCCCTGTGGGTTCAGGGTTCACCCATGCGGGTGGATGAACGTTCTCCACGAGCGTGCGGTTGAATTCGTCATCCGGCAACACCATCTGCTGCGCCGGAGTTGCCATAGCAGCAGAGACATCTCTCGCGTCACGCGACATCATCGCAACCTTTCTCCCTGCGCCCATGAGAGATCATCCTGCATGCGTTCGCTTGCTACACCGCCCTGCCGGCGATTTTTTTGTAGAGGATGGGGACCAGTGCCAGTAGCCCTAACAACATAAAGGCCATCAAGACATTCGGCGAGACAATTTCCTTGAGCGAATTGATCGTGCCCAGCTGACGCCCCGCATAGGCGAAGACGAAACTGCCTGGAATGATCCCTAACGACGTGGCGACCACATAGGTTCCAATGGACACGCGAGTCAATCCCGACACCATATTGACCAGGAAAAATGGAAACAGCGGAATCAGACGCAGGGTCATGAGATAACTGAACGCGTTCTTGGCAAACCCCTCTTGAATGGCACCCAAGCGGCTCCCGAACTTGCGTTCCACCCAATCCCGCAACAGATAGCGCGCCACCAGAAACGCCAGGGTCGCCCCCACAGTCGCTCCGACGTTGACATACAGGGTCCCTAAGACACTGCCGAACAAAAATCCTCCGGCCAGGGTCATGATCGCCCCACCGGGCAATGACAACCCGACCACGGCACAGTATGCGCCGATGAACAGGGCCACGGCGGTCGAATAGTGGGCGTCGGTAAAGTCCATCAGGTGGTCGCGGTTGGCTTTCAGCCCGTCCAACGAGAGGTACCGCCCAAGGTCAAAATAAAAAAACGCCGCAACCGCAAGTACGACAGACAGTCCGAGCATCAGTTTGCCGAAGTTGGAGCCGGTGGGTTGCGAGGATGCGTCTGCAGAAGTGGTCATCGTAGTCCTATTCTCCCTGGCGGTATCATCGTGTCTCCTTATGCATGTGTCAATTGCGCCCTCACCGTATTGAGCGGCGGGACAGTCCGCCATAGCGCTTGCCGCCACGCCGCACACACACGTCCTCACTCCCGCAAGGGAATGTCGGACCCGTCGCCTACCGAACCCATTGGTCGAATCTGTCACCGACTTTTTCGTCGGACCACTCAAGTACGGAACACAGCCCTCCGAAAGATCTCTTGAAGCTCGGGTGTCAGAGGAGGTAATGTCATGCTCTCGATACTGATTGATCTCCTGGATCCTGCTATGCCGACAACACATTCGGTTTCACAGCAGACTCGTACCTCGCACCCCAGTTATGACACCGCTTCACACGTGTGGATGCGCCCCTGTCCGCACTGCAGTTCACGCCTGAGAAAAACTTCTCCTGAAGAATCATGGCGTTGCAGTTGCGGCTGGCGCTCGGAGTGACGTGGTACAATTGCATCATAGCAGGGGGGTGATGTCATGGGACCGCTCTCGGTGCACGATATGAAAGGTGGCTTCTTTCTCATCGCAAGCTTCGTTCTCTTGGCGACGATTTGTGCCATCGCCGCGCTGGGAACGTTGATGCGCCCGCAACGCTGGTGTGAACGAGAGACCAGGCTCCACGCCTAATCTCTCTTCCTTCTGCAGCCACGCGGCATGATGGCCTTCCGTAGCCACGCGCGAGCTTCCGTCTAAACTGTCCATCCCCGACACGATCCATAAGCCCCCACAATTTCAATCATTTCCGCTGGCAGTCTCGTTTCTCGCCTTCTGAGCTCCCCTGTACCAGATTCCATCCCCTCACGCCATGCTCGCTAGCCCTGCGCCCTTGCCAGTTGATGGATACTTGCCCTACTCTGTCACCGTAGGAGGCTGGGTATGGATCAGAACGACCGCTTGATAAAGAGCAAGGAAAATTGGGCCAGGGCTCGTCGCGGAGGGGAAGAGCGTGAGGTCTTCTATGAGGGAGATGATCGGCTTCCACCGGGCCAGCATCTGGTCGAAACCTGGCCGGTGCTGGACCTTGGACACAAGCCGGAGATTCCTCTGGTGGATTGGAGATTGACCATTGGAGGTGCCGTCACCACGACCGTAACCTGGACATGGGACGACTTTCTCGCCCAGCCGCAGTTCAAGGACGTGTCAGACTTCCATTGTGTCACCTCCTGGAGTCGGTATGACAATGAATGGGAAGGGGTTAGCTTCAAACAGCTGATGACGGTCGTCCAGCCGCTCGCATCCGCCCGATTCGTCCTGTTCAAGTCGTACGACGATTACACCACCAATTTGCCCCTGAGTGCCTGCCAGGATGACGATGTTTTGCTCACGTACAAATGGAGTGGGCGCCCACTCACAAAGGAACATGGCGGCCCTGTCCGCATGATCGTCCCGAAGCGATATGCCTGGAAGGGTGCCAAATGGATCAAGGAGATCACGTTTTCAGAGCATGACGAGAAAGGCTTCTGGGAAGTACGGGGCTATTCCAATACGGCCTTCCCCTGGAAGAACGACCGGTACGGCTGACCTACGGATTGTGAGTCCAAGACACCCGGTGACACCACACACCATTCAACGCATCCAGATCTGGCCAGTTGATATCCCGATTACGGATCCGTTTGTTGTCGCCACCGGCGCACGAGTCACGGCACAAAACCTCTTCATCCGAGTCACATTGCATGACGGTGCGCAAGGCATCGGGGAGGCGGCTCCCTTTCCGGAAGTCGGAGGAGAAGATCGACCGACCTGCCTTGCCGCCGCGACGAACCTTGCCCGGACGATGATCGGCCAATCGGCCGCAGACTACGAATCTCTTGCCGACCGATTGACTGAGCTGTCCCCGCTCCAGCCTGCCGCCCGCTGCGGACTGGAAACCGCCGTACTCGATGCCTATTGCCGATCACAAGGCGTGCCGCTGTGGCGGCTGTGGGGAGCAGCCGACATCCGTGACCATCAAACCGATATCACTATCCCGATCTGCGATCTGGAGAAGACCGTGGCCCTGTCACGCGCCTGGTATGGTCGAGGGTTCCGCCTGTTTAAAATGAAAGTCGGCACTGATGTGGAGGAGGACATTCGCCGACTCCACGCCGTGCACGAGGCGCTCCCAGGGATCAGTTTTATTGGTGATGGGAATCAGGGATTTTCCCGCGAAGACTGCCTCCGCTTTGCCGGCGGCGTCAAACAATTCGGAGGGCGGCTGATACTGCTCGAACAGCCGGTGGTACGAGATGACCTCGAGGGTCTGCAGGCGATCCGCCATCTGACCGGCATACCCGTAGCCGCAGACGAATCCGTGCGATCGTTAGAGGATGCGCGCCGGGTCGTCGCGATGCACGCTGCCGACTACATCAATATCAAGATCATGAAAACCGGGGTGATCGAAGCTCGACGCATCGCCGCCTATACCCGCTCGATCGGCCTCCGTCTCATGGTCGGAGGGATGCTGGAAACTCGCATTGCCATGGGCTGCTCGTTCAGCCTCGTGCTAGGCATGGGCGGCTTTGATGTCCTTGATCTGGATACCCCGTTGCTTCTCTCGAACGACCCCATCGTCGGTGGCTACCGATACAGCGGTCCGCGATTATACCCCTGGCAGGAATCAGGCCTTGCGATGCAGGTGTCGTCCCCGACAGACGGCATCATCATTCAATAGGCGACCGATCACCAATCCCCCTCACAGACAACCGGCTGCAGGTTTCCTGAAATATTTTGCCGTTTTCCCCCTTTTCTGAAAAATTAACCTGAGGCACAGTGGCTCTGCAGAGGGCGGGCCACCTGTTGCATAGACTGCCACTCTACGCACCTGAGAGGAACGTCCCATGCCATCAATGACCCAATCTTCGCGGACAGCGAACGTCTCGGCTCTGACGGCCCGAGCCATCACACTCTGCTGGATAGTGGGCAGCGCTGCGTTGATCTTGGGAGGCTGTGTCTCACAACGAACCTATGACACCGCCAAACATGAAGCAAAAACGAGAGCCACTGAACTCGCGCAGGCCCAATCGGAGCTCCGTGGTCTGGAGCAGCAACGGGAGGAGGCGCATCTCGCCAACCAGCGTGATGAACGCGCCCTCACCGCGCTGAAGAGCGAGTTGAGGAAGATCCAGGCCTCGTATGATCAGATCCACAAAGCCAATCAGGCCAAACTGGCGCTTCTGGAACAGAACATCACCACGTTACGAGCCCGACACCAGGCGATGCTGAAGGAAATCGGCGAGACCAAGCGTCTGGAAAAACGGTTGGAGGCTCTCACGGCCCAGCGTGAACAGACCATGGCGCCCGTCGACGCAGCGACGGACGCGCAGGCGACCATGATTGATCACGTGCAGCCGGCGCCAGCCATGGTCGCAGTGATCACCCCTCAACCGGCTCCCGCAGAAACCTCAGCGGCCCCCGCGACAGCTCCGGCGCCGGCGCCAGCCACACCAGCGGTAAGCCCAACTCCCACTGCAGCCGCGCCACAGCCGACGCCGTCGGTGGCTCCATCTACGCCATCACCGGTACCGGCAAAAGTTGCTCAAGCACCAGCCGCACAGCCGGCCCCTCGCCCTGCGACCGCCGCAGCTCCGCAGGAAGACTCCTGGTTCTCGAGCGTCACCGGCTGGTTCTCGTCCCTGCTGAACTGGATCTGGGCCTAAGCCCCCGCAGGGTTAAGTACCCGACACCTGCTCAAGACGCCCCACACACCGGCATCAGCTCTATCGAGCCCATTAGGACGGGGCCTCGGTAGGGCTGTACCCGTCACCCCCCTCTTCACATTTTTTACAATTGAGTTCGGTGCCGAGGAACGCACGCCGCCCCTCCAAGGTCAGCACCCAAGGGCGACTCGTCATCGGCGGTTGATGGCGCACGTGCTGGCCATGCCCGCAGCGAAGGTCTGCGACCCAATGGCCTTCTTCATCCTGATGATATCCGATAATGGCCTGTTGCATTCCTGGCTCCCCACCGCTCCTGATGACGCACGCACAATTCCGCCGGCCGGACACCCGCCGGCGCCAAGACATGTGCATCAGAAACGACTATGGTACACTTCCGCGCTAACAAGAGCAGCATGTTTTCCAGGAGGAGATGGATGGCACAGTCAGAATTTCGTATCGGCATCGTCGGTGTTGGACGCATGGGAGCCAACATGGCCCGACGGCTCCAGGAACTCCGCTATCCCGTCGTCGCCGTGTATGACTGCGATGCACAACGCGCGAAAGAATTGGCGAGTGAGCTGGGATGCATGGCCGCCTCAACCCTGGCAGATCTAGCCGAGCTGACCAACACGGTGCTGACCGTTGTATCGGATGATGGGGCCATGCGGAAGATTTATGCGCCAGGGTCGGCTGACAGCCTCTTACGACACGCGACCGGCCGACTCTTTATCAATTGCGCGACGCTGTCTCCGGCCCTCCAACGGGATGTCCACACTTTGGTGGAGCAACAAGGCGGACAGTGCCTCGAGGCCTGCATGGCGAGCAGCATCACACAAGCTCGCCAAGGGACGCTCTACCTCATGTGCGGCGGACGACGTGACGTCTTCGATCGGGCCGCCCCCCTCCTGAAAGCGTTGAGCGCACATCTCCGCTATATCGGTCCGGCCGGTGAAGCCGCCAACGTAAAAGCCCTCGTGAATATGGTGATGAACGCCAATACGGCGGCCTTGGCAGAAGGTCTGGGATTGGGGTCTGCACTGGGCCTCGACCTGACGATGCTGCGCGAAGTGTTCGCTCAAACCGGCGCCAATTCGCGCGTGTTGGAAACCGACGGTGAGGACATGCAGCAGCGTGCGCACGACTGTTATTTTTCAGCCGCTCATGCCGCCAAAGACTCAGGAATCGCCTGCAGTCTGGCCAAAGAGGTCGAATTGAACCTCCCAGTAGCACACGCCACCCACGAGCAATATCGACGCTTGGTCGCGATGGGCAAGGGGGAGATGGACAAGTCAGCCGTGGCGGAACTGACCTTCAAAGAGCGGCTGACGGCGTCACGTGCCGACTGAGCAGCATGGCTCTCGATTACGGCTTTTCAAACGGCCGCTCCGATTTGACCGACGGTGAGAGAAACTGCCAGCGCTTCTGTGTATCGATATCGAACGTGCCCAAATAGGTTGCCTGCCCGGCCAGCGACTGAAATTCCACCAGGCGAATGGCACAGCTGTGCGGGTCCACCACCCTCGCGTCGTACTGCCCTAAGACCGTGATGACGCCAGAGGTCTGCTGGTACACATTGCGGCGTCCGGCATAGCCGGTGTCAGGGAACAGCTCAGCCGTGGCCTCGCAACCCTGCCGACCCTCCACACGAAGCGTCAACCGATAACGGGACAGAAACGGATGGGTTGCGACACGAGTCAGACGGACGCGCAGACCGACGGAGGGTAGATCCACCTCCGCCGGTTCTGGGCGATCACTATTGCACGCCGTCAGGAAAAGAGCCAGGCCGACCACCATCCAGCCCGGTCCCCGTCCCCGCATTCGCATCATTTTGCCGCAGGCATCTTCGAGGCAGCCCCGATGGCATCGAGACCGGCTTCAGCACAGGCATCATCCAGATGAGTGCCGGGAGCTCCACCGACCCCGATCGCTCCGACAACTTCACCCGCGATTTCGATCGGCAGACCGCCACCAACCATCAGGATGCTCTCATTCATCTCGCGCAAAGCCTGCAAGGCCGGTTGCTTGGCAATCATGTCCGCCAAGTCGGTCGTCGCACGCCTCAGGCTGGCCGAGGTGTAGGCTTTCTTCCTGCTACTGTCGACCGTGTGCGGACCGGCCCCGTCAGCTCGCAGCATAGCGCGCAGGACACCGGCACGATCCACCACCGAGGCACTGACCCGATACCCGTCCTTCTTACAGAAATCCAGCGCGGCCTGCGCGGCCTTCCCTGCCAATGAGGCCGGCAACACCGATTCTTTCGGCAATTCGTCCGCCGCATTCGCCACGAACAACCCTTGCCCGGCCATCAGCAAGATCACAGCCACCGCCCCCACGCTGCCCAACTTCCCCCCGGACACCTGTATCGCCCGTCCCATCATTCGCCTCCCATGGTCGTGTTCTCTCTGGACCAGAATCCTCACGCCGACATCGCGAGCCTACGGCCATCCTCCCGCGCTGTCAATATCCAACCACCGGCGCAGAGATCCGTGAGACAGGCACAGTAGACGAAGAGGAGAGAGCGAATCTCGCCGCCGGCCAGGGAAGCCCCCTGCCTTCGTGGGCTACGCAATCAATAGCGAATCCCGACGACACGCACTCGCGCATGATCATGGACTCCGCAATGATGGAGAATCGGCCGGAAGAGCGGGCCGAAGCAGGAAACGAGACGAGATCGACGATCGCTAGTAGATGGAAATGGGGTGGATCACGGGATCGACTGCGCCGGGACGATGCAATTCCTCAATCCATACCTTGGCCTGCGCGACATAGAACGTGTAGTCGCTCTCCGGATAACTCAGCACCACGGCGTACAGAAGTTGTTCGGCCTCCTGTTCCCGCCCCGCACTGAGACTTGTCCGGGCTGCCTGCAAGGTGCACGACGCAGCCAGAGCCTTGGGGTCCACGGTCGTGCGAACCGGCTGTCTCGTGACGAACCGATCCAGACTTTTCGGAACATCCGGAGCAGGGACCACATGCGTATCGGCGGACTGCTGTAATTGCTTTGCCGCCGACAAGACCGTCTCCACATCCCCGCTGGACTGACAGTGGCGGTACAACTCCCACATCGACATCACCGAGGTCGACGGCGAGGTCGTCGCTTTCGTGGAGCCATCAAACAGCTGACAACCGGCGAACAACATTCCGGCAGACAACACCGCAGACAGAGGTATCACTGTGGACCGTGCCATTGATCGTATGCTTACCGGAACGGTTCCGACGCTGTCAAGAATTTTGGCGAGGAATCCTGAGAAAAGATCACTGCGTCCGTCACGAGTGCGATTTCGACAAGACGAACATTCGGAACGGCCGCAACCATGACACCATGCATCAGCGCACGACCGGCGCACCCTCGCGAGTCATGCCGACGTCTTCGATGAGGGCGCGTAACGGCTCCGCCACGGACCAGGCCTGCGCGATGCACCCACGTGCCCGGTGCGGAAGTTCCCCGTCGAAGATTTCCGACACCTGCCCCAGGCAGCCCTCTTCAAGATGCTGGGACAATCCCTGGAGAAACTGTCGTGCTTCACGCCGAACCTCAGGACTGTCCCCATAGGTCTTCACCCAGGCCGTCACGAAGGGGCCAAGCAGGAACGGCCACACGGTTCCTTGGTGATACGCGGCGTCCCGTTCGGCCACGCCGCCTTCGTACGATGCGAAAAAGCGAATATCTTCCGGCGCCAGCGTCCGCAGCCCGACCGGCGTGAGAAGTCGCTCCTTGAGCAATTGGAGAATCTGTTTGGCCTGCACATCGGTCACCAACTGATCATCCAGCGCCAAGGCAAAGATCTGGTTGGGGCGCAGGGAGGCATCGTCGCCGGTCAGCCCGTCCACGACATCGAACAAATACCCTCCGGTTCGGTACCAAAACCGCTCTCGGAATGATGCGGTCGCACGGGCGCGATGCTCTCGACACTGCGCCGCATAGGCCGGCTCGCCGAATTGCTCTGCCAAGCCTGCGGCAACCGCCAAGGCCCGCACCCAGAGTGCTTGAACCTCGACCGGTTTGCCGTGGCGCGGCGTGACGACCCAATCGCCGATCTTGACGTCCATCCAGGTTAGCTGCACTCCTTCGACGCCACCGGTGATCAGGCCATCGTCATCCATACGGATTCCGAACCGCGTGCCTTGACGATAGCCGTCAAGAATCTGCTTGATCGCCGGCCAGGCAATCCGCTGCACACCGGCAAGATCACGGCTGTACTGCAGGTAGCGATCGACCGTGTGAATGAACCACAAGGATGCATCGATCGTGTTGTACTCCGGCTGTTCGCCGATATCAGGGAACCGATTGGGCACCATCCCTTGCGACACGTACGAGGCAAACGCCTCGATCACCTGCCGTGCCACGTCATATCGACCGGTGACCAGACAGAGCCCAGGTAACGCCACGAACGTATCGCGGCCCCAATCGGCAAACCAGGGATACCCGGCGATCACTGTCTGCCTGGCTCCCCGCTGAACCAGGTAGGCATTCGACGCCACCCACAGGCGGCGTGTCAGTTCGTCCTCGGTCGGCGCAGAACTCACCAATCCGGCGCGGCGACGGCGCTCCGTCTCCACCAGCTGCGTCACACTGAGGGTCGGCATAGTCTCCGTCGTACACACCAGTTCAGCCGTCGTACCCGGTGTGAGCGTGAACAGGCACTCGCCCGGTGACCACCAATCTTCGACATGATCGAGCCCACGCTCCTGCTCCACCCTGTAATGAATATGACGGTACCAATCAGGCTGGTGATGGTACTGGCCGTTGTGCAGAGCCCGCACCGCAGGCAAGCCCTCATAGGGATGCCAAACCACCTGCCCCTCCGTGACCGTCGCCTCGTTTCGCAATGTGGCATTTTCCAAATGCGTCGCATGAAAATCCCGTCCGGTGAGCATCGGTCGCACGCGCAGCACTACGGGCAGTGAGATGTCATCAAGCAATCGCCAGCGAAGGATCACCAGATCACGTCCATGCGGACAGACTAGCTCCCGCTCCAATCGAATGCCACGACAGGCAAACTGCCAGGTCGGCCAGGGCGCGTCGGAAAACTGTTCGCAATAGTGATAGCCCTCGGGATGAACGGCTCCGGCATAGAGGTTCGTCGAAAGCGGATACGTCTCCCCGCCGACCTCGATGGATTCCTCCAGATGATTGACCAACGTCACCCGATCGACCGGCGGATGCCTGGCCACGAGTAGCAACGCATGGTACCGGCGGGTGTTGGCACCGGCGACCGTCCCCGACGCATACCCGCCGCGGCCGTTCGATTCCAGCCACTCCAGACTCAACGCCCGCTCAAGATCCCGGCACCCTCTCGCGTCAATCGTCATGACATTACTCCGAATTATGTCCCTGACTGCTGAATCAATTTGGCAACCAGGCCGGTCCAGCCGGTCTGGTGACTGGCGCCGATTCCGGCCCCGTTGTCGCCATGGAAATATTCGTAGAACTGAACAAGATCACGCCAATGCGGATCCTGTTGGAACTTGTCCGTACCACCGTACACAGGACGTCGGCCATCCGTCCCGCGCAGAAACGTATGCGTGAGACGACGGGACAACTCCGCCGCAACATCGGCGAGATGACGGCGCTGCCCGGAACCGGTCGGATACTCGACGGTAAACGAATCGCCGAAATAGTAATGAAACTTCTGGAGCGATTCGATGAGCAGATAATTCACGGGAAACCAGACCGGTCCCCGCCAATTGGAGTTGCCGCCAAAGAGGCCGGTTGTGGATTCCGCCGGCTGATACTCCACGCTATGCGTCGTGCCCATCATCGACAGGATGTAAGGGTGTTCCTGGTGATAGCGGGACAAGGCCCTTACCCCATACGGAGACAAAAACTCGCGCTCATCCAGCAAATATCGCAACACCTTCGGCAGTCGCTGGCGATTGACCAACGACAGGAACCGGCGCACCTCTCCGTTCTGCGACTGGGTTTCAATGTGAAGGCTAAAATCCGGTCGATTTTCAATGAACCACTGCATGCGATGCTTAAAGCGCGGCAACCGGTCGATGAGCTCCGAGTCCAACGTTTCGACCGCAAACAACGGAATCAGGCCGACCATCGAGCGGACCTTCATGGGAAACGTCCTGCCGTCAGGCAGATGCAGCACGTCGTAAAAAAATCCGTCTTCCCGGTTCCAGAGTTCGATCTTCGCGTTGCCGATGTTGTTCATAGCCCGGCAGATGTATACGAAATGCTCGAAGAACTTACTGGCCACATCTTCATAGGCCCGATCATCACGCGCCAACTCCAGGGCGATGGACAGCATGTTCAGACAATACATGCCCATCCAACTCGTGGCGTCCGATTGTTCGATCTGCCCGCCGGTGGGGAGCGGTTTACTTCGGTCGAACACCCCGATGTTGTCTAATCCCAGGAACCCGCCCTGAAAGATGTTTTTCCCGTCGGCATCCTTCCGATTGACCCACCACGTGAAATTCAGCAGCAGTTTGTGGAACACCCGCTCCAGAAAGACTCGATCTCCCACCCCTTTCCGTTTCTTCTCGATCTTGTAGACCCGCCAGGCGGCCCACGCGTGCACGGGAGGATTCACGTCGCCCAAGGCCCACTCATAGGCGGGGATTTGCCCGTTCGGGTGCATATACCATTCACGGAGCATCAAGACGAGCTGGTCCTTGGCGAAGCGGGAATCGACCAGCGCGATCGGCAGACAGTGAAACGCCAGATCCCAGGCGGCATACCAGGGATACTCCCATTTGTCCGGCATGGAGATGACATCGGCGTTGTAGAGGTGCGTCCAGTCGGCGTTCCTCCCACGCAGCCGCTCAACGGGTGGTTCAGGGCCTGCCGGATCCCCCTTCAACCAACGATCGACTTCATAGTGATAAAACTGCTTACTCCACAGGAGGCCGGCAAAGGCTTGCCGCTGAACCAACCTCGCGTCGTCGGACACATTCGGTGGTGCCAGGGGCGCATAGAACGCATCGGCCTCCCGGAGCCGCGACGTAAAGACCGCATCAAACGCTGCGGGGTCGAGCGCACCTTCGGCTGAACCATTCGTGAAGCGCAGTCGGAGGCTCACCGGCTGGCCAGGCTGGGTGGAAAGGACATAGTGCGCCGCGGCTTTGGAGCCGACCTGCTCCGGATTGACGGCAGCCTGCTCTCCCTGCACGACGTAGTCGTGAAAACTGTCTTTCACATACCGCGCGCCGTCCTCGTCGCCATACAGACGCCGCGTATTGGTCTCATTTTCGGTGAACAGGAGATCGGGAGCCCCCTCGCACAGCAGTTGCCGCCGGCCGTAGTAGTCGTGATCGAACTCCACCACGCTGACCCCAGGCATGGAGTTCCCCTTGCGCATCCGCGGGCGGCGCACATCGAGCCCCCACGACCAGGTGTTCCGAAACCAGATCGTCGGCAACACCGTCAGCGTCGCAGGCAGCGGGCCCCGGTTGATGACCTGAACCCGCACCAACAAATCCTCCGGTGAGGCCTTCGCATACTCCACGAACACATCGAAGTAGCGGTCACCGTCGAACACGCCCGTATCCAGCAGCTCGAACTCCGGATCGCTCCGGGTTCGGCGGCGGTTCTCTTCGACAAGCTGCGTGTAGGGAAACGCGGCCTGCGGGTACTTGTACAGAAACTTCATGTAGGAATGCGTGGGGGTCGAGTCGAGGTAGAAATAGTACTCCTTGAGATCCTCTCCGTGGTTCCCTTCGTGGCCGGTGAGACCGAACATCCGTTCTTTGAGAATCGGATCGCGCCCGTTCCAAAGCGCCAGTGCAAAACACACGAACTGGTGGCGATCGCAGATCCCCGCCAGGCCGTCCTCGTTCCACCGATAGGCTTTCGAGCGGGCGTGATCGTGGGGAAGTGACTCCCAGGCCGTCCCATCGGGGCTATAGTCCTCCCGCACCGTCCCCCAGGCCCGTTCGCTCAAGTAGGGCCCCCACCGCTTCCAATGCTTGCGGCGCAGATCATCCTCATCAAGGCGCTGCTGCTCCGCCGAGGGATGGCGTGCAGCCTCCCCCCCTGCCGATGTCGACATACGACGCAGACTCCCGTCCCAAGACCGCAATGGGCCCAACAAAGGGAGCCAGCATGCACTCGGCGTCGAAAAGATTCAACTACCGTTCGGACCGAGGACTTTCTCCTGCTCGGAAGCAGAACGAACGGGGGTTGGCAGACGAGAACAGACGGGAGACTGGGGAAAGGGGACGACAGATTGTTGTGAATTTGAGACTAACCGGAACGAGTGAACCGACTGCGCAAAGAGGAGGTCGGCGCGGCTCACCCGGGAGGGAGAGGCCTTAACTCCAAATCACGCCTTCTTGGTTCATGAGATAGTCGATGACCTCGATGCTATCTCGCAGCTGGAGTTGCGCCTGCTCGGACATGGGTAACACCGCCCCAAGCAGCTTGCCGGATTCCACTTCCGCGAGGTTGGGAATCCCGTCGGTACTGCGCTTTTCTAGATCGAATCGAAAGCTGGCCACGTCGTACCTCCAATCCCTTGTCGGTCGTAGTACAGCAATTCTTGAGCCACACCTGGGCCGCGTACTGTCGCTGCTCACCTTGAAGCATAGCACACGGGCTTGCCCGCCCGAGGAGGCCGGCTGACGGCTGAATTTATGCTGTGTTGATCGAGGTTTAGTGGGATTCGGTGAGCGGAGGAAGGGCACCAAGATAGGGGAAGTCACCGATTCGCAGCAGTGAGGTATCCGCTCGCAGTCTGAAATCGTCTCGGGCAGTGTCAACGAAGCGTGGATCCACCGTCAAATCAGAATCGGGCTTCAATTCGGGGGCCGGCTGGTTGGGGTTGCCGGAGCGTAAATAGTTGGAGCCGGAATTCTGCATGGCATTATAGGACAACAACACTCGGCTGGAGCCGCCTACGACGAATCCGTAGGAATTCAAGCTGATGATGTTCCCGGATGCCTCGTTTTGGGAAGTTCCAAGAAACGCGGCCCCTCCGCCGTTTTTCACAAACGTATTCCCGACCAAGACGGCTCGGGATTGATCATTGACGATCACTGCCTCGAACAGGCTCCGCGTGATGACATTTCGTTCCAACCGCACGGTGGACTTGCCCGCGACACTGACCCCATGATCATTGTCATGGACGAAATTTCCTCGCATGACAGCTTGTGAGTTCGCAAACTGAACCCCCGTGGTTTCGCTGCCCCCGATGTCGCAATCTTCGATCCGCACATCCTCGACCTGCTGCGTGAACAACATCCCTTTCACACGCGCATGATGGAAGTGAATGCCGCGACCGTTAAACATGCCCATCGCATGCCCGCCATGTTCATTGACGGTGATGCCGGAAATCTCAATGTTCGTGGCCCCATAGGGCCACTTGCCGATGTGGAACACTCCTACCCGTTCACGCCCCAGGATCGTGACTTGGTCCATGCCGGCCCCGATCAGCCTCACGTTTTCTTTGCTGTGAATCGTGACATCTTCGGCGTAGGCGCCGGGTCGGATCAGAATGGTGTCTCCCTTCTTCGCCGCATCAACCGCCTCCTGAATGGACCGGTACTGCCCGGATCCGTCCAGGGCCACCACCAGAGGCGCACGTTCCGCAGTCGCAGGGTCTTCCGCCTGCGCACCAGCCACTCCAGCAGTCACGACAGCGAGGCCTAGGAACACACTTCGAATGAGAGCGTACAGCATATGGATGGCTATACCGCCGGGACCAGCGAGAAGTCAATCGAGCCTCGTTGCGGGGGCAGCCACCCCGTGCTATCTTCACGCCCCATGATTTTGGTAGGCCTGACCGGCGGAGTAGCGACCGGCAAAAGCACGGTCGCACACATGTTTGCGCGTTGCGGAGCAATCGTTATCGATGCCGATGCCTTGGCCCATCAGGTCGTCGAGCCGGGCAAACCGGCCTGGCGCGAGATCGTCAGGACGTTCGGCCCCTCTGTGTTGAACCCGGATCGGACGCTGAACCGGCAAGCGCTGGGCGCGCTGGTCTTCCGGCACCCCACACAACTGCGGCGCCTGGAACGGATCATTCATCCTCGCGTGGCACGAGAGCAGGCCAGACGAACTCGGGAAGCCGCTCGCCTGAAGCCAAAATCTGTCGTCATCTACGATGTCCCACTCTTGTTCGAAGCGGGAATCGACGCGCGTGTGGACATAATCGTCGTGGTCACCGCCGATCGCGCCAGCCAGATCGCTCGCCTGAAGCGCCGCAACGGATTCACGCGCGCCGAAGCCATCCGACGTATCCGCAATCAATTCCCCCTGAGGCGGAAAGCTGCCGCCGCCGACTACCTCCTCGACGGCACCACCCCACGCCCGCGCCTGTTCACCGCCGTGAAGCACCTCTATGCTGAACTCCTCGCCCTTGCCTGACCCCAGCTTTTCCCTCGCCGCTTCGGTATGTTAGCATCCGCTCATGCGCAACCTTGTCATCATCGGCTCCGGGCCGGCTGGTCTCACCGCCGCCATCTATGCGGCGCGTGCCAACCTGTCGCCGCTTCTGATCGAAGGCTGGCAATCCGGAGGACAACTGACCACCACGACCGAAGTAGAAAACTATCCCGGCTTTTCTAAGGGCATCATGGGACCGGAACTCATGAAGGAGATGCGTGGACAAGCCGAACGGTTCGGGACGGAATTCCTCACCGGCGACGTCTCGGCGATGAATCTCACCGATCGACCATTCCGGTTGACGATCGATGGAGAGCAGACGGTGGAAACCGCAGCCTTGATTCTGGCCACCGGCGCCTCGGCCATTCAGCTTGGGCTCCCGAATGAGCAACGCCTGACCGGGCACGGAGTCTCGACCTGCGCCACCTGCGACGGCTACTTTTTCCGCGGGCAGGACCTGGTGGTCGTCGGCGGCGGCGATAGCGCGGTGGAAGAGGCCACCTTCCTGACAAAATTCGCGCGCACCGTCACCGTCGTGCACCGCCGAGACAAGCTGCGGGCCTCCAAAATCATGCAAGACCGCGCCATGAAGAATGAAAAGATTTCATTCGCGTGGAATTCTGTCGTTGAAGACATTCTCGGAAAGGATGTGGTCACCGGGGTCCGACTCAAGAATATCGTCACCGGTGCCTCCACAGAACTCACTTGTGCCGGCGTCTTCGTCGCCATCGGCCACCGACCCAATACGGATCTGCTGAAGGGGCAAGTGGCGATGGATGAGAAGGGCTACGTCCTCACCTCGCAGGGAACCGCCACCAGCGTCGCCGGCCTATTCGCCGCCGGCGACGTCCAGGACTCGAAATATCGCCAGGCCATTACTGCAGCCGGCTCAGGATGCATGGCCGCCATCGACGCCGAACGGTTTCTGGAATCGGTGCTTCATCAACTCTAGGTCTCCCACCGGATGCTCACAATGGTTGTCCAACGAGGCCGAAGACGAAACAAAACCGGAGGCGTACCCTTGCGGTATGTTGAGGATTTTGGTGAGTCGAGAACGAAGTTAGCAGCCCTTGATGCCGAAGGGTTTTCAAGACCACTTACTATGAATGTAACTTCCCAAGGATGCTCAAAATGAGCCTCCAACGAGGCCGCAGACGAAACAAAACCGGAGGCGTACCCTTGCGGTACGTTGAGGATTTTGGTGAGTCGAGAACGAAGTTGGGGGCCATTTTCAGCATCCTGTAACCACTTATGCATTGCACCATCGTCCACTACCACGAACTCGCCCTCAAAGGCCGCAACCGCGACTTCTTCGAGCAACGGCTCGTCCGCAATCTCCGGCTGGCATTGAAAGATCTGAAGATTCGACGGATCGAATCGCTGCAGGGGCGCATCCGGGTCACGATTCCCGACTCGGCCTCGCCTGCGCTGGTGATTGAACGTGTCCGACGAACCTGCGGCGTGTCGAACGTCCTCCTCACCGAGTCGGTGCCGCTGGATCTCCGCACACCGGATCTCACGCTGCTCAAGCAGGTTGCAGAACGGCAACTGGCCGAACACACCTTCCAGTCATTCCGGGTGACCGCCAAACGCGCGGACAAACGCCTTCCATTGACGTCGATGGATGTCGAACGCGAAGTCGGCGGGTATCTGTTCGATGTCACCGGAAAATCCGTCAAACTGAAACAGCCCGACCTGACGCTCTATATCGAGCTGCTCACGAATGAGGCGCACGTCGCGGCGAGGAAGGTTCAAGGACCCGGCGGCATGCCCGTGGGAACGAGCGGAAAGGTCGCCTGCTTGATTTCAGGTGGGATCGATTCCCCTGTCGCCGCCTATCGCATGATGAAACGCGGGTGCAAGGCGGTGTTCGTCCATTTCTCGGGCCGCCCGCTGGTCAGTCGCGCCTCGGAGGAAAAGGTCCAGGAACTCGTTCAGTTGCTGACCACCTATCAATACGAATCCCGACTTCACATCATTCCGTTCGGTGAGATTCAACGGGAGATTGTCGCCAACGCTCCGGCCCCCTTTCGCGTGGTCTTGTACCGGCGGATCATGGTCCGGATTGCGCAGGAACTCGCACGCCGTGAACGATGCTGGGCGCTGGTCACCGGGGATAGTCTCGGCCAGGTCGCGTCGCAGACACCCGAGAATCTGTCAGTGATCGAGGACGCGGCCGAACTTCCAGTGCTCCGTCCGCTGATTGGCATGGATAAGATTGAAATTACCGAACAGGCGCAACAGATCGGGAGCTTCGCCACCTCGATCGAGCCGGATCAAGATTGCTGCAAACTCTTTGTTCCGCTCCATCCCAGCACGAAAACCAGACTGGATGACATTCTCCGCGTCGAACGGAGCCTCGAGATCAGTGCGTTCGTGAAACAGGGCGTGGAAAAGGCCGAACTCTCCACGTTCATCTTTCCTTCGTAACCCGATCCAATGCGCGTTGCCGTACCAAATGAAAGTGCGCGTTGAGTTCCCGTTCCATCGCCACCGCAATCAGCCAATCAGGAATCAGCGTCTTCGGCTCAACCAATAATTCGAAATCGGCCCTGGTCTGACTGCCATCGCCGGCAGCTTCAAGCTTCCAGGTTCGATGGTACTGCTTAAAATCGCCGCCCTTGAGGTCGGTCACCAGCCCGCCCCCCGGCAATACCTGTGAGTCGCAGATCAGTCGTTGTTCGCCCGGCAGCAGCGGATGGGAAATAAAGACATCGGTGAGGACGTGCCCCTCGCGCTCCTCAACCTGTGCCACCCGCATCTTGGTCTCAAACAACTCCGGCCACTTGTGGTATTCGGTCAAGATCGAATGGAGCACGGCGGGATTGCCAGGAAACAGGAGCGTCGCCGTCGCCCGTACGCCCCCGGTCGGCTCCGCCTGCACGACGAGCGCCCGGAGCAACTGAATGGAGCCCACCTCCCCCGCCCACATCGGAGCGGCAGGAGCAAGCACGGTGCTCGTCAAACTCGCGACCACCATGCCAAGACGACACCACCGACAGACCATCACACGCATCAGTACGTTCCCATGTCCTCATGGAAGTATACTGATCGGCGGCGGTGAGTGCGAGCGGGGAGGTTGAGCGAGACGAAACCCCGGCGACACGAGGGACAGAGTCGGCAGCACAGTGACCCAGGCTTACACGGCAGGGCGAAACACCAGCACCACGCCTGACGCTTCCCCCCGCTCATCCTGAATCACGGTCGTACGATCACACATCAACCGCTCCTCCCCTCGACGGTCCACCAGAAGGACCGAACGCGCCTTGGACTGCGAAGGATGTTGCGTTGCCAGCGTATGCAGAGCCGGGTGCGGGATCGGCGTGCGCTCCATCGGATCCAGGATGACCATCACGTCTTGAATGGCTTTTCCTAATGCATCGGCTTGCGACCAGCCGGTGAGTTCCTCCGCCGCCGGATTGAGCAACGTCACCCGACCCAGTGGATCAACAGTCACGACTGCATCGCCCATCGAGTGCACCACGGCATCGAGCCAGCGCCCCCGTTGCTCGGCAATGCGCGAGACACGATGGCGAAAGAGCGCAAGTTCCAGCGCCGCCCGCAGATCGCTGCTGACAAAAGGCTTGATCAAATACGCCAGGGGAAGCGTCCGTCTCGCCCGCTCCAACGTGTCCTCGTCCGAGAACGCCGTCAGATAGATGACCGGAATGCCGTACTGTGCGTGAATGGTTCGCGCTGCATCGATCCCGTCAATCGGCCCCTTCAGCTTTACGTCCATGAGAATGAGATCGGGTCGGTGTGCGCCGGCCTGGTGCACGGCATCACTCCCGGACGAGACGACGCCGACCACCGTATACCCGAGCGAACGCAGCTGGCGCCTGATGTCCTCCGCCACCACCACTTCGTCATCGACGATCAGAATTTTTTCCTGTGCCATGGTTCCACCGAGCAACCGGTCCTTGCCGCAAGCAGGCAGGCCCTGCGGATCACACACGTATCCATACGCCGGTTGATGCCCTCCGCAGAACGCAACTAACATGCCATTCGGCCTTCTCTATGCCGGCGTTGAGTTATGCCTCGCATGGCGTGTGCAGGCTCATCTGTGACGGTGATTTTTGAACAGGGCATGGACAGAATCGGAACGTTCGGGAATTCGCCGTCGGGATGGTCCAGCTCAGGGGGTTCGCCGCGGAAAGCATGCCTGTGGTACGATGCCGTTTTTCTCGGAGTCTCTTGAGTATGTACCGTCTGAACCAGTCCCCCCTGTTGATCCGGCTGTACGTTATTCTCTCGACGATGCTCATTCCGTGCACCGGCCAGGCGCAGGCACCGACCGATTCCGCGGCAACCACGGAACAATCCTGCAGCTTCGGCATGGCCAAGGGCGATCCCGCCCACCAATGCCAGGTACCGATCCCGACCGGCTGCATCATCGCCAAGTTTCCCGGAACGGACAAGCCCTGGACCACCGTGTCCAAAGCCGGACGCACCTTCTGCACATTCGACAAGAAAGGGACGGACTGGAAAACTCGCATCACCGGTCAATGCACGCGATGCGACTCCAGCCATTGCACCGGCCAATTCATGGTGCGTTTCGAGTGCACAAAACCCTAATGGCTCCGACGCTCACCGCTCAGATCAAACAGGCTGCGCGCGACCTGGGATTCGACGTGGTCGGGATCAGCGGCCTTCCCGCGCAAGACGCCCCCTCTCACACGCAGCAGACTTCGCCAGACAGCCTCCTGGCTCGGTTACATGAATGGCTGCAGCGCGGCTTCCACGCCACCATGGCCTGGATGGCTCGCGACCCGCCCAAACGGGCGGACCCGAGCGTGGTGTTGCCCGGCTGCCGCTCGATCATTTCACTCGGGATGAACTACTACACCAATGAGCGCGCCGACGAGCGGCAGGGCAACGGACGTATCGCCCGGTATGCCTGGGGTCGGGACTACCACGACATTCTCGGTGAACGCCTGAAACAGCTGACGACGCAGCTCAACACCTTCGCCCCTGGCTACAGTCATCGCGCCTATGTCGACACGGGGCCGGTCATGGAAAAAGCCTGGGCCCAACAGGCTGGACTCGGGTGGATCGGCAAACATTCCAATCTCGTCTCGGCGCAATTCGGCTCCTGGCTCCTGCTGGGAGAAATTTTGACCACTCTCCCCCTCGAGCCCGACGAGGCCGGCACAGATCTCTGCGGCAGTTGCACACTCTGTATCCAAGCCTGTCCGACCGGCGCCATTGTCGAACCCTATATCGTGGACGCCGGACGCTGTATCTCCTATCTGACCATTGAACTGCGCGGCAGCGAACCGCCCCTGCCGGAAGACCTCCGCCGAAACATCGGCAACCGGATTTTCGGCTGCGACGATTGCCTGGACATCTGCCCCTACAATCACCAGGCATCACCGACCACGGAACCGGGCTTTCAACCCGTCCGGCTGACAACGGCCCCCAACCTCCAAGCACTCGCGAGCATGGACGAACAAACCTTCACGACGACGTTTACAGGGAGCCCGATCACGCGCGCCAAGCATGCCGGATTCCAGCGCAACCTCTCCTGGGCCCTGACCAATGCCACCGGCTCCACCCCACCCATCGCTCCCCGCTAGACATCACCCACTGTTCCTCCTCGGTCGATAGTGATAGGCTACAGCGTCACGTCCTCGCTCATCCGAGGACTTCTCGCAGCCGGGTACGAGGCCATGCAGGCACCCACGCTCCTGATCGTCGAAGATGAAGACCGCATGCGGCGGCTCTTCGAACTCGTGTTGAAGCCGGCCGGCTACCAGTTGCTGCTGGCGCGATCCGGCGACGAAGCCCTTCGCCTGATCCAAGACCATGACGCACTCGACATGATCATTACGGACCTGCAACTGGGCGCGATCTCGGGCATGCAGGTCTTGGAAGCCGCCCGCCAACAGGTGCCCGACGTACCGGTCCTCATCGTCACGGGGTTCGGAACCGTCAAATCGGCCGTCGAGGCGATGCAGAAGGGCGCCTACGACTACATCTCCAAACCCGTCGACAACGAGGAATTGAAGATCGTTATCGCCCGCGCGCTGCAGGTCCGCCAACTGGCCCGCGACAATCGCACCCTGCGCGCAGGGCTGCAGGAGCAATTCGGATTCGATCGCATCGTCAGCGTCTCCAAGGAAATGGAACTCGTGAAGCGGCTCGCCCAAGAAGTCGCTGTCACCGACGCCACGGTGCTGATCACAGGAGAAAGCGGGACGGGCAAAGACCTGCTGGCGCGCGCGATTCACCTCGTCAGCCCGCGTGCTCAGGGACCGATGGTGGCGTTGAATTGCGCCGGCATTCCCGAACACCTCCTGGAATCCGAGCTATTCGGTTATGAAAAAGGCGCCTTCACCGACGCGAAGAAATCCAAGCCTGGCCGCTTTCAAATCGCCGACCGGGGCACCTTGTTCCTGGACGAAATCGGCGAGCTGAGTCTCACGGCCCAGGCAAAACTCCTGCGGGTGCTTGAGCAGCACGTTGTCGAGCCGCTGGGCGGGGTGCGGAGTATTCCCGTGGATATCCGCGTCATCGCCGCCACCAACCAGGAGTTGCCCGACCTCATCAAGGCGGGGCGGTTCCGCCTAGATCTCTATTATCGTTTGAACGTCTACCAACTCCGCATGCCGCCCCTGCGGGAACGGCCGGAAGACATTGAGCCGATTCTCGCCCAGTTCCTCAACCAGGCCCGGTGTGAGCGCGGCAGCCGCATCAAAGGGATCGCCCCTGAAACACTCTCCATCTTGAAGGCCTATGCCTGGCCGGGAAACGTTCGTGAACTCCACAACGTCGTGGAATGGCTGACCATCACCTGCAAGCAGGACACGATTCTGCCCGAGCATCTCCCGGCTTCATTGCACGCGTCACCATCTCACCCCTCAAGCACGCAGGCCGACACTCCATCGCTCCTGTCGCTGGGCCTCTCCGTCGAGGAAGTGGAGAAGACCATGCTCCAGGAGGCCTTGCAGAAAAGCGGGGGAAACGTGTCCGAGGCGAGCCGTCTGCTGAAGATCACGCGGAACACGCTGCGTTATCGCATGGCCAAGCACAACCTTTCGCAGCCTCAAGGCTGATGCACGCTGCAGCACGAACCGGCAGACTGCAGAGAACGTTCTTCATCGCGCTGCTGATCGTCGGCATCCTGCCCGGCATGGTAGCACTCTGGGCGACCTATCACTCCAGTACCGCCACCCTCAAGCAAGCGATCGGAGAAGGATTTCAGGAAATTGCACGTTCCACCGCGATTCGCCTGGCGACCGCCGTAGACGACGAAATCGACCGCACCGCACACCTGGCCTCGACCCTAGCCGCCACACACACACAAGAGACAGCCACCGCAAACACCGACAGCGAACGATGGCAGGTTCCTGCGCCGCGAAACCGCCAGATGGCTCCCGGCTCGATCTCGCCGGGATGGCTCGACACCTGGGCTCGTGAATCGCGGCACTATGCGCGTGTCACCGTGACCGACGCACAAGGTCTCGTCATCGCATCCACCGATCCGACACTCACGGCGCGACAGGACGACCAGACCTGGTGGCGCGAAGCCATGCAAGCTAAACCAGGCATGGCTTATGTGAGCACCGTGGTTCCTGACCCGCGGAACAGCGAGGCCGTGTTTCACATCGCCGTGCCTCTCGTCGGCGATCCAAGCGGGACCACCATCGGCATCGTCGACGTCGTAGTCCATCGCAGCCTCCTCACGCACATGATCCTCCCGATCCATATCGGGAACACCGGTCATGCCATGCTCCTCGACACCCAGGGAACCCCGTTGATCTGTCCGGTACTCCCGCCTACCGCGCACCTGATTCCATCAGGCCTCATGAGCCGGTTGGCCACGGATCATCCTCTGTGGTTGGTCGCGGACGACGACGCCCACGGCGGTCACGATGCGATCGTCGGGGCCGCACCGGTCCGATTCAGCCACGCTCTCACCCCCTCCAGTCTCGATGGGAATCGGTGGTACACCTTTATCCGCCAGGCGCCGGAAGAAACCTACGCGCCGATCTATTCCTTGTTGCTGACCGTGGGCATGATCGGCTTTGGCCTGGTGATCGTGCTGTCGGGCCTCGGCTTCGTCGTCGGCTCACGCATCGTCAAACCCATCACGGCACTGCAACGCGAAGCCGAAGGACTACGCCTCACTTTGGCCACACCGGAACGCCCCGACGCTCCCCCACCGGCCATCCCGGCCCTACCGCACGAGTACCGAACGGGCGATGAGATCGAGGACCTGGCCGCAACTTTCGCCGCCATGCGAGTCGTCTTGGAAGAAAACCTCCGCACGATCCGATCTCAACAGCATGAATTGATCCGCCGGGAGAAACTGGCTTCGGTCGGGCAGCTTCTTGCCGCCCTTGCCCATGACCTGCGCAATCCGCTCGGCGTCATCCGAAGTTCAGCCCAGGTCGTACTGGAGGGTCCGCAGGACGAACCGATACGACAGGAGATGGCCCGCTACATCATCGACGAAGTCGACAAGCTGTCGCAGCGCCTTCACGACTTTCTGCGTTATGCCAGGCAGAAACCGCCGGACTTCGCCGACTGTGCAGCGGAAGACGTGCTGCGAGCCGCCTTGAAGCAGTGGGAGGCGCAGGGAGGGCAGGAGCGGATCAGGGTTGAGCACCGATTCGGGCAGTCGCTTCCGCCGATCCGCGTCGACCGCGAGCAACTCAAAGAGGCCCTGATGAATGTGCTGATCAATGCGCGGGAAGCCATGCCGGATGGCGGCACTCTCACACTTACAACCAGGGTGGATACGGAAGGGCAGGTAAACATTGCGGTGGCCGATACGGGAAGCGGCATCGCGCCCGACCACCTCGCACGAATCTTCGAACCATTTTTCACCACCAAGAACTATGGCACCGGGCTCGGCCTCACCAACGTCAAACGACTGGTTGAAGATAATGGCGGAACCCTGGCCGTGACCAGCAACCAGGGAGCAGGCACCACGTTTACGCTGCGCTTTCGCCCGGCGAGCTAAGGCACGCCCCCTCAGCGAGTCGAGAATACCGCTGGCGACGATTCACACCAATCCGGCAGGCGGCTCAAACAGGCCGCCCAGCGAGGCCGCAGCGAGTGAAGACCCGAGGCGTACCCGCTGGGGTACGTTGAGGGTCTGAACGATGCGAGAACAAAGCTGGCAGCCCATTTCAACATCTTGCACTAGATGCGTTTGGTCATGCGAGCAAACCGCTCCTGCAACAGGACGCCGGTCGCCGCGAGATGCTTACCCTGTATCGTTTTTTGTACTGCCTCGATACGCGCTGAAAAATTCGGATGGGTTTTAAACAAAGCTCGGTCGTCTCCCTTGAGGTCCCGTAAGCGCGTCAACAAGCCTACGTAGGCCTCCGCATCGTAGCCGACTCGCGTCGTGAACACTTCGCCGATGGTATCGGCCTCCATCTCCTTCCCCTGGTCCAGTCCTTCGTCGAGGAGCTTCTTGACGGCGCCGTCGATCACCGTCTTGAAAGCTGTCGGATTGCTCGTCGCATACGACAGGCCGGCTTCGGTGACACCGGCCAGGCGTTTGCTGCGCTGGATGACATCGAGAATATGCTTTTGGCTCACATGGGCGATTTCATGTCCCAACACCGCAGCCAATTCCGCTTCGTTCCGCACCTGCTTGAGGAGCCCACGCGTCACGAAGATGTAGCCGGCCGGAGCGGCAAAGGCATTGATGGAGTCATGTTCCAGAATCGCCACGCGGTAGGGGATGTCCGGCCGATCCGAGGTGTTGGCCACAGCCCTTGCTACGAGGTTCACATACCGAACCAATTCGGGCTGGTCGACGACACCGCCATAGCGGGCCACCACCTGCAACGCCATCGCCTGCCCGATCGACGATTCTTCCTCATAGCCGATGGGAAACAGACTGCCGACCACATTGCCGACCCCATGAATGGCCCCTGCCAGCCGCGGGTTCCCTGATTGCCGTGCGATATCTTCGCCGGCGCGTTGCACTTCCGCACAGCCGGCCACGGTGAGGGACAGCGCGAGCAGGTTCGCTGCTAGGACGTGATTATTTCGCATATTCGCCAAGTCCTCCCTCCCGCATAAACTCTTCGACCTCCTGATCGGAAATCTGGTAGGCCGTCATGCGATCCACCGCCTCGCGATCCCGCGCGGATACGCCGGCACGATCGGCATAACCTTCCGAGGCTTTGTCCAGCCCCCTGGCACCGGCCGACGCCGTGGTCGCCGAGGCGTCACCGCCGCGCATACTTTGGCCGAGTTTGGCCAGGGTATCGTTGGTACCGGACGGTTTCGTGCTCGATGTTTTGTTGGCGAAAATCCAGCCTTTGGCACCGGAGGCCGACTTGACCTCCATCCAGCCGCCGTCGCGGCCGACCACCTCCAGCGCCTCCCCGTACTTGACGTTGCCGACCACCGTGTCCAGCGAGGTTTTGCCCGAACGGAGTTGCGCCGTCTTGGCTTGCACGTAGACGGTTTCAGCCCAGACCTCGGTCCCCCACGCCACTAGACCGACGCAGAACAAGATCAGCGGAACCCAGTATCGTCGTGGTTGTGTCACAGCTTCCTCCCCCTCAGCACCGCGGCTTACTTCGATGTCATTTCATACACCCCGTCCCACGCCGGAGGCGGAGGTGCCTGCCGGTAATTGGCAGACCGTTCCACATAAACCCGTGATGGCCCGTCCGCCGGATCCAAATCGGCCGCCTCGGTAAATCTGGCCCAGGCCGTCTCGAAGTCTCGCTGCTTGTACGCGGCGAGCCCCTCCAGGTACCGGTCAACGACGCGTCGTTTGGCTTCGACGACCTGTCCCTTCCGGCCCAGGAGTTCGAATACGACGACCGGCTCGTTCTTGCCTTTCACTCGTAGCAGATCGATCTCGCGCACTTCAACGTCGTTCTTAGCCAGTTCGGCGGTGCGTTGCCCGATCAGGATCAACGTATCGTAATATTTGCTCGCCCCTTCGAGACGCGACGCCAGATTGACGCTGTCTCCCGTCACCGTATATTCCATGCGCTCATCGGACCCCATGTTGCCGACGATGCAAGGACCGGAGTTGATGCCGATCCTGGCGCCGATCTCCGGCAACCCTTCCTGCACCCAGATCCCGCGGAGTCTGGCCAATTCAGCCTGGCAGTCCAACGCGGCATAACAGGCCAATGAGGCATGCGTCGGATCGTCGAGCGGTGCCCCGAAGAGCGCCATGATACCGTCCCCCAAATACTTATTCACATTGCCGCGGTGCGTCGTCTTGATGATGGTCGTCATGGCCGACAGGTAGCGATTGAGCAACGCCACCAAATCCTCCGGCGACATCTTCTCCGAAATCGTCGTAAAGCCCGCGATGTCGGAAAACAGGATCGAGATTTCCTTTTTTTCCCCACCCAACTTGATGGCCTCGGGGTTGCGCATGATCTCTTCAACCACCTCGGACGACATGTACTTGTCGAAGGCCGCGCGCATAAGCCGCCGCTGCCTTCCCTCGGTCACATATTCCACCGTGGCCGCCGTCCCGAATGTCAGGGCGAGGGCCACTTCGGGAAAGACCAGTTCCAGCCAACGCGCATGCCCGCCATACGCGTGCGCCACCAAGCCGTAGTAGGCCACGGCAAGCCCCAGCGTCACGCCGAATTTCACCGGATAGGATCGGACCAACATGAAGGCCCCGGCCGAGGCGAGGCACAGCAGCAAGAGCACCGTCAACGAAAACCAGGCCGGCGCGGCCTGCAATCCTTGCCCATGCAGCAAATTGTCCAAGGCCGCCATGTGGATCAACACACCGGGCGTGGCGGAAGAAAATGGCGTCACCCGAAGATCGTACAGACCTGCGGCCGTCCCGGCGATAAACACAACCTTGTCTTTGAACACCGTCGCATCCAATGTTGGCCGCTCCCCGTTCTGCTGTCGAGCGAATGCCTGCAGCACGGCACCGATCGAATACTTCCGGGCATGGTAGGTCTGCTCCAGCGAACCGTGCCACCGAATCAGGAGCTGGCCGTCGGCATCGAGTGGAACACTGGTGTTCCCGATCCGTACCCGTCCGTCCTTGACGGAAATCCTGTCCGCTCCGAGCAAGTACCGAGCCACTGCGACCGAAAGGTGCGGGACGAATTGCCCGCCCAATTGCCCTAGCACTGGAATGCGCCTCGTCGGACCATCCGCATCCGCGGACAGATTGATGACGCCGAGTCCATGCGCCTGCTGCGCCAGCACTGGGGTCGGCGGTTTGATCCCGGCTTGCATGCCCGCCATGCGATCCGATTCCTGCCACTCGACTTTCAGCGTTGCGCGGGATTGGAGATCCGTCGGTATCGAGGTGGACTCGGCCAGGAACAACATGGGCAGGAACACGTTGTCTGCCGCGTGCATGTCATCCGCAAACGACTGATCAAACTCCTCGGCATTCTCATCCGGTTCGAAAAACATCACATCGAACACGACGGCCTTGGCGCCCGCTTGCTTGAGATAGCGGACCACATACCCGAATCGATCGCGCGGCCAGGGCCACCGCCCGAACGCCTCCAGGCTCGATTCGTCGATGGCCAGCAACAGCAGATTGGAATCCGCCTTGGCAGGATCCGCATAACGCCGGACCAGATGATCCAGCGCCTTGAGTTCTATCACCTCAAACCAGCGGGTCATCCGCAGTCCGGCCACGAGACTGAACACGGCGAGGCCGACCGCAAGCGCGGAGAAGAGTTTCGTTGTCCGTGTCGAAGAGGTCATCGAGCAGATTCACCCGAGGCAACAGCGTATACCGAAGGGCTATCGTACTGGAGATCGGATAAGAGGGAAAGAGGCGGGAGCGAACCATCGTTCGCGAACGGACATTCGGTGGTGTATCTGTCACCTCACAGCTACGGCGCGTCATTCGCGCAACGAAACCCCAACGTCGGACCCCAGTAGGTCATTTCATCCCATCCTCGATAACCGGCGCGCAATTCGAGCGGCCGTTCCATCCAGCTACCGCCTCGCAACACTCGAAAGGTTCCACGCAGGGGGCCTTGCGGGTCACGTGCCGGCGAGGTGCGGTAAAAATCTTCCGCATACCAATCCTTCACCCATTCTGAAACCAAACCAACCATGCCGGACACGCCATAAGGGGAACGGGTGGCCAGCGGCATGCTCACCGGCTCGGCGCCGTTCGTAGAGGCTTTTCCATCCGTGAGCGCCCCCCGGCTTTTTTGAATCACCTCGTCGCTGTTGCCCCAGGGGTACCGCCTTCCATCGATGCCGCGCGCGGCTTTCTCCCATTCGGCCTCCGTGGGCAACCGTTTCCCGCCCCATTGACAGTAGGCTCTCGCCTGCATCCAGGTGACATCGGTTACGGGATGTTGCTCCTGCTGAGGATCATCGAAGGCTGCGCGCACTTTAGGCGGGAGACAGCTCCCTCCGTCTACACAGGCTCGATACTGTGTGTTGGTCACCCCCTGCTGATCGATCCAGTAGGAACTGAGATAGAGGCGATGCAGCGGACGCGCATCGGGCAGGCCATCCTCCATCCCCATGAGAAACTCCCCCGCCGGAATCAGCACCATTCCAGCCGGTGGTGTCAGGCCTTGTTCCAACAGCCGTTTGACGGCCTCCTGTTGATCCACCTGAAGCTGAACATTGACCCGATCGATGGACTCCTCACCGACCGACGGTGCGGTCTCGTTCGAATGAACCAGCGGCACAGGCGCGCGGGCCACTGACGTCTGCCCGCCTCGCAGCGTCTCCGCAGGTGGGGACGTTGCGACAGATTGGCTCGAGGCCGCCGGTGTTTCAGACATGCGAATGGTCTCGATCCGTACGGCTGTCCGCGCCATGTCCGGTACGGGATCGCTGGTCCCTTTTCCCTTCTTGCCCTCTTTTCTGACTTTGCCGATCGCCGAAAAATCAAAATCCGGAATATTGGCCAGCAACGGTGTGGCATAACTGATCGGGACGGCGAACGCCATGCCTTCCGGCACAATGCCGGAGGGGTGCGTAAATTTCGTGGTGAGAATCCCGACAACTTCACCCTGCCGATTGAAGACCGCCCCGCCGCTGTTGCCCGGGTTCACCGCCGCGTCCACTTGAAACACCCGTTGCACGCCCCTCGTACGCACAGCAGCCACATGGCCTCTGGTGATGGTGGTTTCGCGCAACCCGAACTGAAACCCAACGGCAATCACCTCTTGATCCAGCTTCACGGCCCCGGCGTAGCCAAGCGGCGCTTCGGACAACCCGACGGTTTCCACCTTCAGAAGCGCGAGGTCATGCTCCGCATCCACACTGACGAGCACCGCAGGCGCCCGAAACTCTCCTGGCGTGACAATCGTAATCCGTTTGGCGCTGGCGACCACATGATGCGCCGTGAGGACATAGCCATCGTGGTGGACAATCACGCCGCTGCCCGCCGGTCTCTCGACCGGCAGCGGTGGCCGCTCATTGGCCTCTCCGTGACCGACACGACCCAGAAAGAGGGTGACTAAGACCAGAAGAATCTTCATGGTTTGACCGGCAACAGCACACTGATCGCCCCGGCATTTTGTCCGAGGACGAGGCCTTCCCGCGGATAGCCCATGCGGTCGGCCGCCCCTTTGGGTTCACCATGACAATCCAGGCAATGCCTGGTTGCATACAACGGAAACATCAAGCGAAACGAGGAGCTGTTGGCTGCCATCTCGCTGATGACGGTTTCCCGAGGGTAGGCAGAATCGGCAAACGCTTCCAACGCGCCCCGTTCATAGGCGTCCGGACGGTTAGCAGGATTCCGCGGAGCCAGCGACGTTTGTTTCAGTCGCACGCCCGTCTGATCGGTGAACCGGGCAGACACCCGCGCCCCGAACGCGGCGGGAATAAACCCCGTGAATCCAGCAGCCTGGGGATCACGCTCCCGGCGGACATCAGCGATCACCTGCCTGCTGGTGTCGACCAATGCGCGAAGGAGCCGTTTCGTTCGCGGGGCCAGCGTCGTGTTGTCCAACTCACGCATGTCGATTCCGGCCCGGCCGCGAAACATGTCCAGGAGTTGGCGTTCGAAGGCGTCCGGCGTAAGGCCTTTGCCGTGCGATTCATCCAACAGGATCTGATTGTCATTGATGACCGCACGGCCGGAGTCGAGGAGTACGGCGAGTAGACGAGCAGTCTGTTCGAGTTCGAGTACGGTGTGGAATGGAATGGAAGAACGGTCGGGCTGTTCGAATCCCGAGGTCGGCTGAATGGCGATCAGCCCCCCTCCTGCTAGCAACGATGCCAACATCCACGGCAGACGACATCGCATGGACGGCCCCTGATGCGTTCGCGTTGCGGGGTGCAGGGAACCGTGCGCTGCCGCCGGCTTCAGCCGGACCGCAGCGCACGTGGGGTAAATGGTACGAGTGGCCTGCGATCAAGTCAAGGCGCCACGCGCATGCCGACCCCTGCGTCCTTACCGATTGGACTGGATGTCGATCATCACATTGTCCGCATCCAACTCGATCGTCACGGGCATCCCTTCCTGGAACACCGAGAGTTTGCTCCCTGCCAGGGTGTCCACCTCAAACCGTTCAAACCCCTCAGGAGTGGAGATGTGGATTTCTCGCCAGAAGGGATCAGCATAGTGAATCCGGCCGGCCAACACCTTGTGATTGGCAAAATCCTCACCACCTGGTCTGGTGGCGTCCAGCAACACGTTTCCCGAATCGACCAGCAACCACACCTCATCACCGACCTGCGCATCATGCAGCCCGATTCGATCCGCCTTATTGGGACTGATCGTCCGCATTTGCAGCCCATACGGAGTTTTCACAAACAGGAGGCCGCTTTCAATTTTGGCAATCTGCCCACTCACGGCGAGATGCACGCCCGGTGATGATCTCTCTGAGGATTCCGCCCCGGCCGGCACCAATGGACACAGGACTCCGATCAATCCGACGAGAAGGCACGCCGTCCACTTCATGGCAACCTCCTTTCACATCTTTCGCGCTCCCTGTCCGTTCAGTACCCCGGCTCACTCCCCATCCCTGGAGCCGGTGGGACAGCAATGCCATATTCCTGGATCGGAGTGATCATGACGGCAAAGTTGAACAATTCATCCGCCGCCACGTCGTGAATACCCTGATCGCGAGTCCTCAACATCTTGAACCACTTCCCCATTTCGGTTTTGACGGTCTTGGTATCTCCCCGTCCGATGGCATCCTTCACGATCGCCAGCCGTTGGCTGTACGGTTCCCAATTCGCACCCGGATAGCTGATCTTGTAGAAGTTGAGTGACCCGTTGAGTTCATCGACCCAAGACTGTTGAGCACCGACATTTCCGATGAGCAGGCTCGCCCCGAGACAGAATCCGAACACCAGGGTCCACCCCACATATCTCAATCTGGAGCTGTTCATAGTGCGCCTCCTTGGTCATGACGCGATCCCCGGAAAGGGGATCAGTAGGAGACCGCCGATTGACGATCCGATTCCCGCGCCTCCTCCGCATCCTTGCTGTCCGGCGTCCTCAGCATATTCATGTCCGTCCCTTCGGTCGCATCGAGGTCCGGGACCACCAGCTGGCGATCAAACCCCTTATCCGGCTCAGTGCCCGCCTGATCACTGGAAGCGGGGTTGTCTCCAGGCCGACTTTCCATCTGCGGCGAGAAGGTCCCGAACATCTGATCCGGATGAATGACCTGAGCGAAACCCACAGACGCCAGCCATGCGGCGACAACCGACCCGAGCACGATCTGGAAGGTAGGCACGAGGCATGTGCTCCTGTTCATAATGCCTCCTCCTCTCTGAAATATGGACGATTCGATCTGTGACGATCGGCACCGATCTCACTCTACGAAAAGGTCTACACGAGGCCTATTGCCTGGGAGGTGGATTTTCTCTCCACCCTTCGGGTGAGGCGGAGTGCGGTGAGCAATCGGGCGTTAGCCGTTCCCGAGGTAGACGAGCACGGCCTCAACACGCCCGTTGACCTTCAACTTTTGATAGGCGTGATGGAGATGCGTTTTCACCGTATCGAGGGACACACAGAGTTGATCGGCGATTTCTTTGTTACTGCGCCCGGCCGCGGCACAGGCAAGGATTTCTTGTTCCCGATCGGTCAACAAGGAGAGCCCCCCGGAATCGGTCTCCCCCTGTTGGCCTGCCAAGGCCACAGCCTTTTTGGCAAACCCATCCGGCATGTAGGCCGAATGCACGGGCTTGTTCTGGAAGGTCGCGCGGATGATCCGGAGAAACTCCTCATGGTCGGCGTCTTTCAAAATGTACCCGGAGGCTCCCGCCTGCACGGCGGCAACGATCCGGGCATCGTCGTCATGCACCGACAGCATCAATACCCGGCAGTCCGCGACACAACTACGGATCAGGCGGGTGGCCGTAATACCGTCCAGCCGCGGCATGTCGACATCCATCAACACGATGTCGGGCTTTTCCGCCACGGCGAGGTCGAACGCCTGTCGACCATCCATCGCGTCCCCCACGACCACAATGTCCGGCTCATGCTCGAGCAACATCCGTAAACTCTGCCGAAACAATCGTTGATCCTCGGCGATCAGGATGGTGATAGGCATGACTGCTCCTGTCTGACCGGCAACGCGACCGTCAAGACGGCTCCACCCGCAGACCGATTGCCTGCGGTGATGCGGCCGCCATGGGCCTCCACCACAAGCCGACAAAAATGCAGCCCCAGGCCGCGCCCGATCCGATAATCCTGCCCATCCTTCTTGCGGAAGAACATGTCAAACACATGCGGCACATCATCCGGGGCGATTCCCGGCCCCTCATCCTCGATATGGATCATCACCATAGATCCAAAAGACGGCTCACAAGCTGCCGTTGCGCACGACATCGACGCCTCCTCCACCAGCAGAGTCAGGGTAATGGTGCCCTGCGGCGGCGAGTATTTGAGGGCGTTGTGCAGCAGGTTGATCAAGACCCGTTGCAACCGTCGCCCGTCCCCCCACACCCACACTTCCTCCGACGGCCTACGCACCGCGAATCGCACGCCCTGCGCCTCTGCCTCGAAACGGAAGAGCCTCAACGTCTCTTGCAAGAGCTGACCAGTGGCGACCGGCGACCGGCTCAGCGGAAGACCCGAATAGTGTTCCTGATACACATCCAACATGTCGTTGATCATGCCCAGGAGCAGGTCGGTCGTGAAGCGCAAATCCTCCAAACAGCGACGTGGCAGATCCTGTCCCATCTCCGGACGTCCGGCAAGCCATTCCAGCGTTTTCTTGATCCCGGCCAGAGGATTGCGGATGTCGTGCGCAAACATCGAGGCGAACTGACTCAACGACGCGAGGCGTTCGGATCGCAGCAATTGCTGCTCGAGTTGTTTCTGCTGAGTCAAATCACGGAGTTGCACCATGATCGATTCGATGCGGCCGGCCTTCTTGACCGGCACGCAATCGACGTCCATCGTCAGCTCACCACCTACCATCGGCACGCGCATCACGCCTGCCGACACGTCCTCGCCACTTTGACGCACACGATCCAACTGGGCCTGCAGACGAACTTGCTGGGCCTCAGCCACGAGTTCGAGAACCGGACGGTGAACGAGGGTCGAGGCCGGTCGGCCGAGCGTCAGCTCACCACGCCTATTCATGGCTTGGATCACACCGAGGGGATCGACCAGGATTTTGGTATCGACCGAGTGATCCCACAACAGTCGATAGTGTTCTTCGGAAGTCGCCAGGTCGGCATTAGCCTGCTCGACTCGACGAAGATATTGTGCCTTCGCTTGTGACGCCAGCTCCAAGCGTTCAGCCAACTCATCGAAACTCGCGGCGAGCCGGTCGATCTCTTCAATGCCACTAACACGGTTGGACGACGACGGAAGCAGGGCGGAATATTCACCACCGCCCATCTGGTTGATACGCTGAATCAGCGCACCCAGAGGCCGCACAATCCGTCGCCCCAGCCGCCAGCGTAACCACACCACAAACACGCCCGTCCCGATCCAGAACGCGCCAAGCTTCCCGAGCAACGCAGACAACGGCTCGAATGTCTCTGCCGGATCCTGCTGTACCAAGATGGACCAGGCCGGCGCCTGCGCCACCTCTGAGGGAAGCACGACAGGGGCTATTCCGATGATGCTCCCTTGCGCCCCGTGACTATCCCGGTCGACCTGGGTCCATCGGGCGGCAGGAACCCCGGTCCTCCCGTGTGTGAGACTCTCCGGAAGAGGTGTATGAAGGTTGCGCGCGCGCGCGGAGCAGGCCAGGATCGCTCCATGCTCATCCAACAGCATCATATGCCCTGTCCGACCCAGACGGCTCCCAAGAATAGAGGACAGGATGCGATTCGTCCCGATGACGACCTTGAGGACACCACGGACCGGCGCGCCCCGCTCACCAATCGGCACCGCGACTTCCCAGTACCCACTCCCCTCTTCATCCACCGTGAGGGGTCCTGCCCAGGAATGCCCCTGTTGCACGACCGCCGTCCACCAAGGCTGTCGGCTGTAAAAACCTCGGGTGGCATCATTCACCCGTCCACCGACCAGTTGGCCGTCCGTCCGTACAATGGCGAGGGAATGGAAATATCGATGCTGCTCTTCACGCCATCGCTCCACCTGGGGATTCGCCTGCGCAGAGAGCATCGCTCCCTCCACGGACGCTCGGGGATCGGGAAGCGCGGCAAGCCGTTGCACCCACTCAATTTCACCGGCAAGCAGTAAGGCAGCCTTGTCGGCACTTTGACGGGCTATTTCCTGGAAGGTGATCCCGACGGTGGACTGAAGCGACTGTCTGGCGTGCCAATAGGCATAGGCGAGGCCTACGGTGCCGCAGAACATTCCCACGGCGAGTACAGACAGGGTGAACAAACTCTGAAGACTGACCCGCTGGCGCATGACGGCAGGCCATAGGGTAGGTTGCGGCTCGACCGGCGACTTAGGTCAGGCGCTATGTGCGGCCCGACGAAGCTCCGATCCCGACGCAATGTGGTTACGTCCTATCAGACTCCGCACACCGAGTCGCAGACGGGCACGTTCGGGGATACTTCTTCAGCATACAAAAATTCCGGCATGGAACATAGCCCCCAAGCCACCGAGTTATCGCAATTCCACAATCGTCACTCCGTCGCCACCTTCCGCACGATCACCCGGCCGAAACGCCACGACATAGGGGGAGGCCTTCAGATATTCCCGTAGCGCGGCCCGCAACCGACCGGTGCCGTGCCCATGGATGATGCGCACAAAGGGGCTTCCCCCAAAGACGGCACGATCGAGACCGGCCACGACGACATCCAACGCATCGTCGGCTGCCTGCCCACGCACGTCCAGCGTCTCCTGGATGTCTTCAGAGGCCAAGGTCTGGGTAGTTCGCCTCGGGGAACCGGCGCTCGTTTTGATCGGCTCAGGAACTGCCGGCCGACGACTCCTGGAGATGCCTGCCAGACTTGCCACATTCGCCAGGATTTCCCCCTCACCGACTTTCAGACGCACGCGCTTTTTGCCCTGAGGATTTTCCAGCAGCGTGCCTGTCATACCGAGTCCCACCACTTCGACGGCATCTCCAGTGGATAGCTGATCGACGGGAATCGGTTCTTCGGACTCTCCGACCTCGTGCCGAACCGCCTGTTCCAATTCCACCAGCCGCGCCTTGGCCTCTTTGGCCTTGAGCAGTTTTTGATCCCGCTTCAAGTCATCCATCGTTGCCTGCACGGCCGCCCGGGCGCGTTGAAACTCCTGGGACAACTTTTTCTTCAACCCCTGTCGCTCATCCCGTTCGGATTCCTGCAGGAACGTCAGCAATTCCTGTGTTTCTCGAGACGCCTGTTCCGCAGCCTGCCTGGCCGCCGTCGCCGCAGCAAGGTCCTCGCTCAATCGTCGTTGCTTGTCCTGCAGATCACTCAACAGGGTCTCAAGGACCCTGTTATCGCCCTGAAGCCGCGCCCGGGCATCGCCCAGCAAAGCTCGATCCATTCCGAGCCGCCCTGCGATTTCAATTGCAGCAGACCCCCCCGGTTGTCCCTGGATCACCCTGTAGGTCGGTGACAGGGTCTCGATATTGAATTCGACACTCGCATTGGCAAATCCTGGCCGCTCGTGGGCTAAACCTTTCAGGACGCTGTAGTGCGTGGTGGCCACAACCTTCACCCCAGCCTCTGCCAACCGACAGAGTAAGGCACTGGCGAGCGCCGCGCCTTCAGCCGGATCGGTGGAGGTCACCGGCTCATCCAACAAGACCAGCGCACGACCGGGCCCCCCCGACGTCGACGGCCCTCCTGATGCGGCTCCGTCGGACACCTCCGAGAGCAGCTGCACCATCTGCGTAATATGCGCAGAAAAGCTGGACAGATCTCGTGCCAGATCCTGCGCATCTCCGATATCGGCATACACCGAGGGAAAGATCGCCATTTCCGACTCAGGCGCACAGGGAAGGTGCAGACCGCAGCGCACCATCAACGAGAACAAGCCAAGCAACTTCAGCGTGACGGTTTTTCCTCCCGTGTTGGGGCCGGAGATGATGAGCACCCGCACGGTTTCATCAAACGCCAAGTCGTTGGGCACCACCTGCTCTTTCGTCAGCACCAGGAACGGGTGACGCGCCTGCTTGAGCAGCACGCACCCCTGATCGTTGAGACGTGTGGGAGAGGCCTGCAGGCGCTGACTCAGCGCCGCCTTTGCCGATATGCTATCCAGTCGACCCAGCACTCCCACCGTTCCTGCCAGTGCCGGTTGATGAGGAGCCACCAGCGCGGACAACTCGCGCAGGATGCGACGCACCTCACGCTCGACGTCCAAATCCACAACCTTAATAGAATTATTCAGGTCTACCAGTTCGCGCGGCTCCAGAAAGAGGGTGGCGCCGCTCGACGACACATCGTGCACGATGCCTGGAACCCGCCCTTGCATCTCAGCCTTGATCGGAACCACATACCGGCCTTCCCGTTGAGCAAAGTACTGCTCCTGCAAGACCTCTTCGTATCGGCGCGAGTGCAAGATTTGATCGAGGCGATGCCGCATTTGCTGTTTGAGGTCTGTGGCACGCTGCATCAGGCGATGCAACTCCGGGCTGGCCGACTCCCGTATGGACCCATCGGGTTCGATCGCTCGCTTCAAGGCGTCGGACAACCTGCGATACTCGCTCACCGGCCCCAACGCCGGCACCAGGGCGCTCACCGTCGGCGCATCAGCCTGGTGGCGGAGAAGGTAGCGCTGCACGTCATCGATGACTTCCAGGACAAGGGCAATATCCCGCAACCCATGCGCTTCCAGAGCCGCCCCCTTGGCCACCCGCCCCAACCACTCCAACACGTCCGGAAATCGCAGGATCGGAAAGGGATCGGTCCCGCCCCGCAAGCGGATCATGTCGGTGGTTTCCGCCTGTCGGATTCGGGCTTGAGCCAGATCCTCTTCCAACTCCATCGTACGACAATATTCGACGCCAATCGTCGATTGGGCGTACGACGCCAGGTATTCCAATAACTTCCCCCACTCGAGCACTTTTCCTGCTTCAGCCTGCAATGTTTCGGACGGCATATCGCTCCGACGCCCCATGGATGTTCAAAAAACAGACTCTACCCGACCCCTTGCGCACACACAAGACAGGCCGTCTCTCCACTCACTCGCCGATGTCCGTTTCGCCAATATCCACCGGCCTTCCCTCTTTTTGTATGCTTGACACGCAGAAAGTCGGTCAGTACTATCGCCCCAGATTCACTCAGTTCAACCCGTTTAATTCTTGAGGATTTAGCCCCATGACCACACGCATCGGCATCAATGGATTCGGACGCATCGGCCGCAATGTTCTCCGCGCCTCTCTGGGAGATCCCAGCCTGGAGTTTGTCGCCATCAACGATCTGACCGATGCCAAAACATTGGCCTACTTGCTCAAGTATGACTCGGTTCATGGAACGCTGGAGGCCTCGGTCGAGGCCAAGGATGACCAACTGATCGTGGACGGAAAAGCGATCAAGGTCTTGGCCGTGAAGGATCCAAAGGAATTGCCTTGGAAAGCACTCAATGTCGATATCGTGGTGGAGTCGACCGGACGGTTCACGGATCGCGAGGGTGCAGGAAAACATCTATCCGCCGGGGCAAAAACCGTGATCATCTCTGCCCCCGCGAAAGACCCTGATGCCACCGTCGTACTGGGCGTCAATGAACAGGTCTTTGACGCCAAAACCCATCACATTGTCTCGAACGCCTCGTGTACGACCAACTGCCTCGCGCCGGTTGCGAAAGTCTTGCTCGAAAATTTCGGCATCAAACACGGCGTCATGACGACGATCCACTCCTACACCAACGATCAGCAACTGCTCGACCTCCCTCACAAGGACTTGCGTCGGGCACGTGCTGCCGGGATGTCCATGATCCCAACAAGCACCGGGGCTGCGAAAGCGCTTCACCTGGTGATTCCGGAATTAAAGGGGAAATTGGATGGATTGGCCATTCGCGTTCCGACGCCAAACGTCTCCTTGGTGGACCTCACCGTGGAAACGGAAAAGGACTGTGATGTGGCCGGGGTGAATGCCGCGTTCAAGAAGGCCGCCGACGGCCCGATGAAAAACGTGCTGGCCTACTCAGATGCCCCCATTGTCTCGATCGACCTCAAGGACGATGCGCATTCCGCTATCGTCGATGCCCCGCTGACCGCGGTCATCGACAAACGATTAGTCAAAGTCACGGCATGGTACGACAACGAGTGGGGCTATTCCTGCCGTGTGCGGGACCTGATCAAGTACATCGTTGCCAAAGCGTCGTGAACCGAGTCCCACACTTCGCGCTTTTCTGACGTGCAGCACCGGCCGGAGCTGCCAGCCACCGGCGCGGAACACCCGGAAAAGGAGTGAGGCCCTGTCATGAATATTCGCAAACGAATTATCGAGGATCTTCAACTACGCGGAAAGCGTGTGATTATCCGAGCAGACTACAATGTCCCGCTCGATGATTCCTTGCAAATTACCGACGACACCAGGATTCGATCCACGCTTCCGACCATCAACCGAGCGGTTGATGAAGGCGCGAAGGTGATCCTGTGTTCGCACCTCGGCAGGCCGAAGGGGAAATTCGATCCCAAATACAGCCTCGCTCCAGTAGCGAAACGGCTCCAGCGATTGCTTGGCAAGGAAGTGACATTTGCTCCGGACTGTATCGGCGCGGCCGTCGAAAGTCTCGTCGCCAAGATGCAACCCGGCGACGTCATGCTGTTGGAAAACCTCCGCTTCCACCCCGAAGAGGAGAAAAATGACGAAGGATTTTCCAAGGCGCTCGCCTCACTCGCCGATGTGTATATCAATGACGCCTTCGGTGCTGCCCATCGAGCCCATGCATCGACCGTCGGTATCACGAAATACATCCCCGAAGCAGCGGCCGGCTACCTTCTCAAGAAAGAGATCGAGTATCTCGAAGGGGCCGTCGAAAATCCGGTGCGGCCCTTTGTGGCCATTCTCGGAGGAGCGAAGGTCTCAGGGAAAATCGGGGTCATCGAAAACCTCGGCAAGAGGGTCGACAAGGTCATTATCGGCGGTGGCATGGCCTTTACGTTTTTGAAGGCGATGGGGCTCGAGATCGGGCAATCACTCGTTGAAAACGACATGCTCGATTTCGCCAAAGGGGTGCAGGACCATGCCTTCTCGAGCGGCGTCAAATTTTATCTGCCGGTAGACTGTGTCGTCGCCGCCAGCCGCGAGCCGGGCGCCGAAACAAAGATCGTTCCGGTTCAGGAAATTCCAAAGGGCTGGTACGGGTTGGATATCGGACCGGCTTCCGTGAAACTCTTCTCAGAAGCCGTCCAGGACGCCAAGACCATTCTCTGGAACGGCCCGATGGGCATGTTTGAGGTGGATGCCTTTGCACGAGGCACCCTGGCGATGGCCCATTCCGTCGCAAACGCCTATGCGCTCACCATTGTCGGCGGAGGTGAAACGGCACTGGCCATTCACCGCGCGGGGGAATCTGAAAGCATCTCGTTCATCTCGACTGGTGGTGGAGCGGCGCTCGAACTTCTCGAAGGCAAAACCCTCCCGGGGCTTGCGGCACTCCCAAATCGTCCGGCGTAACGATATTCTTGACCCACGCTTCCCACGAGAGGCCCCGTGAGAACACGCTTCATCGTCGGCAACTGGAAAATGAACAAGACGGCCACCGAAGCCGTGGCGTTTGTTCATCGCCTGAATCAGGAGTTACCCAGCCTTGAACATATCCAGGTTGGGTTCACACCGCCATTTACCGCCTTGCACGCCACGCGAGACGCGCTTGGTTCAACGCCGGCCTTTCTCCTCGGAGCTCAAAATCTCTATTGGGAGGACAAAGGCGCGTTCACCGGCGAGGTATCGGGTCCGATGCTGAAGGACCTCGGCTGTGAGTTCGTCCTCGTCGGCCATTCCGAACGCCGGCAATATTTTGGAGACCAGGATACGTGGACGAACCAGAAGGTTCTAGCAGCCATCCGGCACGGACTCCACCCGATTCTCTGTGTGGGTGAAACCCTCCAGGAACGCGATGCCGAACAGACGAACCTCGTGATTGAACGACAACTTCGTGCCGGACTTGTCGGGGTTGACGGCCCAGGACTGGCTACCCTCACGATCGCATACGAGCCAGTTTGGGCGATTGGAACGGGACGAGCTGCCACGGCACAGCAAGCTGTACCGGTCCATCGCATGATCCGTCGCATTATCGGTGAATTGGGTGGAGCACACTTGGCCAAGGAGATGAGAATTCTCTATGGCGGCAGCGTCACACCGCACAATATTGCCGATTTTTTATCTTCCGAAGAAATCGATGGCGCGCTGGTCGGCGGGGCTTGTTTAGATCCCATCTCTTTTGCTACACTCATCAAGGTCGCTATCGGCTCCAAGCCCACCACGACCTCGTAAACACTATGTATACCTTGCTGGTCATTGTTCATGTCATCGTCTGCCTGCTCATGATTGGAGCAATTTTGCTGCAATCCGGGAAGGGAGCCGAAATCGGTGCAGCGTTCGGCGGTTCAAGTCAAACCGTATTCGGCAGCCGTGGGCCGGCGAATTTCTTGAGCAAGTTTACGGTGATCACCGCATTCGTGTTTATGTTTACGTCATTGTCTTTGGCTATCCTGGCCAAAGATCGCACCTTCTCCTCCACAGTCATTGACCTGAACAAGAAACCGGCCACGACGTCTCCCAGTTCGCCTTCGACCGACAGCACTTCCGCCCCTGCAAAGGACTCCCACTCCTCCGGCGAGAGCTCGCACTAAGCTTTTCTCCCCTTCCCATCATTCAGTTTATCTCCGGATTCATTCGCGAAGTCTCTTCTCATCTTGAGTATCGTCGTCGTCGATTCGTTCAGCTCAACCGATTGAACACCGGCTGACGTTGCTCAGAAAAATACACCCACTGGCGGAAGCCTACCGGATGTGCAGACCTAAGAGCCGTCAAGAAGAGGTTGGCGGTGTCGCATTACCTCCGAGTGAGTACTCATGACAGAGCATTCGATGCAGGGCCGCTAGGGGTAGGAACAGGAGTGCGATGGACGACGACAGGACTTGGCACACCTCACACACGACGTGAGTCCGACAATTTTGCTGAGACTCCGACGATCGTCAGCGCGGGAGGAGTAGCAATGCTACGAGATCGCTAGACCGGGGTAAGCCAATGCCGATGAGCGGGATCTGTGCCGCCCACCACATCAAAAAATGCCTTCTGTAGAGTCTTTGTGATGGGCCCGGGAGTTCCGGTCCCGATGCGCCGCTGATCAATCTCCGTCACTGGTGTCAGCTCTGCTGCGGTCCCAGTCACGAACACTTCTTCGGCCACATACATTTCGTCTCGGGTGAATCGCTCCTCCACCACCGGAATCTGGCGTTCTTTTGCCAATTGAAGGATCGAATTCCGAGTGATTCCCTCGAGGATCGAGGTGAGCGGCGTAGTCTTCAACACTCCACGTCGCACAATGAAGACATTCTCACCTGTACCTTCAGCGACATACCCCTCAGGATCCAACATAATGGCTTCATCGTACCCATCGGCTTTGACTTCCCGCTTGGCAAGTATCGAATTCACATAGTAGCCGGAGATCTTCCCGCGAGTCATGGAGACGTTCACATGGTGGCGGGTAAAGGAAGACACTCTGGCTCGAATCCCCTTCGCCAAGGCCTCATCCCCGAGATACGTCCCCCATTTCCATGCGGCGATGCTCACATTGATGGGATTGTCACCAGGATACAGACCCATGGCCCCATAACCGATATAGACCAGCGGGCGGATGTAGCAAGCTTCGAGCTTATTGACCCTGACGGTTTCAACAATCGCTTCGGTGATTTGCTTCCTGTCGTAGGGTATCTCCATCAGGCCGATATGGGCCGATTCGAACAACCGATCCACATGCTCGCGCAGCCTGAAAATGGCCGAGCCGTTCTGCCCCTTGTAACACCGGATGCCCTCGAAGGCTGCCAGGCCATAGTGCAGTGAATGTGTGAGCACATGGACCTGCGCATCAGCCCACGCAACAAACTTCCCGTCCATCCATATTTTTTCGCTGGTTTGTAGCATGCGCCGGATAATACCAGCGCCTCGCGATAAGCGTCAAGGCAACGACTGCCCCATCTGCCGACCTGCAGCTTCTCATCCGGTCGCGCACATTCTTCGGGTTTTGCCGGGCCCGTTCATCCAACACAGCAGTAATTCTTGACACTCTCTCCGAGGCTATGATAAACATCCGCGTTCTGCTGACGAGGAGAAAGGCGATCATGTACGCTATTATTGAAACAGGCGGGAAACAGTATCGAGTGGAAGCGGGAACCGTGCTCCAAGTGGAGTCACTTCCTGGAGAAGTCGGGCATTCGGTGCAGATCGACAAGGTTCGACTACTGCACGGAGAAGGCGGTCTGGTAGTCGGTCAACCGGTGGTCGCAGGGGCAAAGGTGACCGCGGAGATTCTTCGCCAAGGACGCACCCGTTCCATCACCATCTTCAAGAAACAACGGCGCAAAAACTATCGGCGGACTCGGGGCCACCGGCAAGGCTTCACGCAGCTGCGGGTCACCGGGATCGAAACGAAATAACGGCCGTAAGGAGAGTTTGCCATGGCAACAAATAAAGGCGGCGGTTCCACACGGAACGGCCGTGACAGTAATCCACAGTACCTCGGCGTCAAAGCCTATGGTGGAGAGACCATCAAGGCGGGATCCATCATCGTGCGCCAGCGCGGCACGAAGTTTTTTCCTGGGCTGAATGTGGGCTTGGGCCGCGATCATACCCTCTATGCCTACGTCTCCGGTGTCGTAAAATTCGAAGGTGGTCGCGGCCGACAAAAGGTCAGCGTCTATCCGGTGACGACCAAGGCTTGACCTCTCATTCGTCCTGACCACGCCTCCACGGAAACTGACACCCTTCATTCACGCAACGTCCCCATGGGCCGGCGAATACGATATACTCCTGCTTCTGAATAACTACGCCGGCTGAGGGGGCGTTGCGATGTCCACATTTGTCGATCAAGCCCAAATCCTCGTGAAAGCGGGGGACGGCGGCAATGGCGCCTGCAGCTTTCGCCGCGAAAAGTTCGTACCCCGTGGCGGCCCTGACGGCGGTGACGGAGGCGACGGCGGAAACGTTCTCGTCCAGGCGACCACTCGCCTCACGACCCTGCTGGATCTCCGCTACCAGAAACACTATGAAGCCGAGAAGGGCGAGGGCGGAGGTGGCAGCAATTGCCATGGCCGTCGCGGAGTCGACGTCTCCATTCCCGTCCCAGTCGGCACGATGGTGTTCGACGTCAACACGCAGGAACTGCTCGCTGACCTAACGGAAGACGGCGCCAGCTGCGTCATCGCCAAGGGCGGCCGAGGGGGGCGTGGCAACACCCAATTCGCCACCTCCACCAACCGTGTTCCGACTCAGTTTGAGCCCGGCACTCCCGGCGAGGAGCGCCTCCTTCGGCTCGATTTGAAACTCCTGGCTGATGTCGGCCTAGTCGGATACCCCAACGCCGGAAAATCCACACTTATCGCCGCCGTCTCCGCGGCACGCCCCAAGATTGCCGACTACCCGTTCACCACCCTAACGCCAAACCTTGGCGTGGTTCGATCGGGCGAGGAACAGACCTTCGTTATTGCAGATATCCCTGGCCTGATCGAGGGGGCACATGAAGGCAAAGGGCTCGGGTTTCAGTTCCTCCGCCACATTGAGCGCACCAGCCTGCTGATTCATACGATCGACATCTCAGAGTGGGCCACGGAGGACCCGGTCACCAGCTTCAAAGTTATGCGACACGAGCTGGCTGCGTATGACCCTGCGCTTGCCGATCGCCCCTACGCAGTCGTGGGCACAAAACTTGACGTCAAAGGCGAAGGGGAACGGCTCGAACGGCTCAAGAAATATTGCCAACGGCGCAAGATTCCCTTCTTTGCCATCTCAGCCGCCACGCGTGAAGGATTAGATGAGTGCCTGCGCTACATGGGCCAACAGGTGGCGGCGTTGCGTAAAATTCCATGCGAGACGAAGTCGTAAAGCAAGCCAAACGCGTCGTGGTGAAGATCGGGAGCAGCCTCATCGCCTCGCGCGAGGTGGGCTTAAGCGCCGAACGCCTTGAGCGGCTCGCCACAGAAATTGCCGAGATCCGCAGCCAGGGGCGCGAGGTGCTCGTTGTCTCATCCGGCGCGGTCGTGTCGGGCATCAAAAAACTTGGGTTACGCGAATATCCCAAAAGTCTGCCGGTGAAACAGGCTGCTGCCGCAGTCGGTCAGAGCCAGTTGATGTGGGCGTACGAAAAGGCGTTTGAGCGTCTGAGCCTCCGCGTGGCTCAAGTCCTGCTCACTCACGAAGACCTCGCGGATCGCCGACGATTTTTGAACGCTCGACATACCCTGACCACCCTGATCAAATTCGGGGTCATCCCCATCATCAACGAAAACGATACCGTGGCCGTTGAAGAAATCCGGGTTGGCGACAACGATACGCTGGCCGCCCAGGTGGCGCACCTTGTCGACGCAGACCTGCTCATCATCCTGTCGGATGTGGATGGTTTATTCACTGCCGATCCTCGCAAGGATCCCAATGCAACCTTGATTCCCGTGATCCACGACATCACCGAAGACATCGAACAGCGCGCAGGCCTGTCCTCCACCTTTGAAGGAACCGGAGGCATGGCGACCAAGGTGCGGGCCGCGAAAAAGGTCGGAGAATACGGGGTCCCGACCTTGATCTTGAATGGCAGCCACCAACGACTCCTCCCGGAAGTGCTGTCAGGGCAGCCAGGCGGCAGCTTGTTTCTTGGTCGCGAGCGCCGCATGAACAGCCGGAAACACTGGATCGCGTTTACATTGCGCCCTCGGGGCCATGTCCAATTAGATCAGGGCGCGGTCGAGGCCCTGGTGCGCAATGGCAAGAGTCTTCTCGCCTCAGGCATCCGCGACATCAGCGGCCAATTCGAAGCCGGTGACCCCGTCACCTGTACCGCTCCCGACGGGAAGGAGTGCGCCAAAGGCCTGGTGAACTTCTCCTCCTCGGTCCTGACCCGCATCAAAGGCCTCAAGACTGCCGATATCCAGAAGATCCCTGGACTTCAGGAGTACGAAGAAGTCATTCACCGGGATAATCTCGTGATTTTGTAGGCGCCCAGGGACTCGGTACTCCCGGTGCCGGCATCAAGCAACCAGTCCGGCGGTCAACCAGCTGAGGCAGGAGTTCGAGCGAGAGGAGGAGCCGTGCGTCTGGGACTTTTGGGCGGGAGTTTTAATCCCATCCACCGCTGCCATCTCGCAATTGCACAATCGGCCAGACAGCGTCTCCCCCTTGACCGTGTGCTGTTCATTCCCACCGGAGACCCTCCGCACAAGCAATCGAGCACTCTCGCCGATGCCCGGCATCGCTACCAGATGGTCCAGCTGGCGATTCAGGATGTGCCGGAATTCGTACTAACCGACATCGAAATCCGCCGAACGGGCAAGTCTTACTCGATCGATACCGTCCGGGCGATTCAGCAAGAATATGGATCAGACACCTCATTGTTTTTCATCATCGGGCTGGATGCGTTTGTGGATCTCCCGTCCTGGAAGGAAGCCGATCTCCTGCTCAAAACGTGTAATTTTGTCGTGATTTCAAGACCCTCTACCAAGTTCCTCGACCTAGCTGCAATTCCGTTCTTCAACGAAGTTCCACAGGTCACGCTGGACGCACTCGACGCCGCGAAACAAGACCGAGCCGACGTACCCCTGACCAACGGTCGCACCCTGACGTTCCTGCGATTGCCCCCCTGCGAAAGCTCCGCGTCGGAGATCAGAGCCCGCATTCACGCCGGCCGTCCTCTGGCAAATCTGTTGCCCGCCCAGGTGGAATCCTATATACTTCGCGAGGGGTTATACAGGGAGGACGGTGAGCGTTTCTGAATCAAAAGCCAAAGCGCTGGCGGTGGCAAGTGCCATCCTGGACAAAAAGGCCGCCGACGTTCTCATCCTGCATATCGCCAAACTGACCTCCATTGCCGATTACTTGGTCATCGGCTCCGGAGAATCGGAGCGACAAGCGCGCGCGATCGCAGACCATGTGATCGACGAGCTCAAGGCCCAAGGCCATCCGCCGCTCAGCATCGAAGGAGCGTCGTCGGCCAAGTGGGTTGTCGTCGACTTTGGTGACGTCATCGTCCACATTTTCCAGAAGGATATTCGCGAACACTACGCACTCGAACGACTGTGGGGCGATGCAGGGCACGTGCGCCTGCCGGAAGAGCGAGCCGTGAAAGCGGCGAAACCGGCACGGACGACAGCACGCCCGGCGCGCACCCGGAAACGGGTCTAGCATGTTTCGGCTCCTCTCCACGATTTTCCTCGTCAGCGTCGGCATCTTTCTCTACAGCTACTTTCGTGAGCTGAACCCCGGCACGATTACGGTCAGAACCAGCCCAGACGCCCTCTTTGAGCTCAGTCCCGTGTCCTTGGTGCTGTTCTCGATGGCTCTGGGGGCCACCCTGGTCGCACTGATCGTCACGATCAAGGAAACCTCCCACGTGTTCATGAACTGGCGCACCAACCGCCTCGTGCGCCGGAAAGAGAAGGTCGATGCCCTACACCGGGACGGGACGCACGCCTTCATGTCCAAACGAACGGCCGATGCCGTCAGTCTCTTCGAACGTGCCCTCGTCATCGATCCCAACCGGACCGACTCACTGCTGTGGCTCGGGAATATTTACCGCTCCGAGAGCAACTTTGCCGAGGCGATCCGGCTCCATCAGCAGGCCCACCGCATCGAAGAGCGCAATGTGGAAGTCCTGCTGGAGTTGGCCAAGGATCTCGAAGGCGCACGCCGCTACGAAGAGGCGCTTCAAACGCTTCAGAACATCCTCCGGCTCGAGCCCGACAATTTAATGGCCTTGATCCGCAAACGCGACCTGTACATCCGCCTTGAAAAATGGAGTGACGCGCTCGAGATCCAGCACCGGCTGGTGAAGGCGAACCTGCCGGAAAGCGAACGCCGGGCCGAAGCCAATCTCCTGCTTGGCTGCATGTACGAAGTCGGCCGACAACTCCTCGAGCGCGGGCATCCCGACAAAGCGCGACGGTATTTCCGGGGCGCCATCAAGAAGGACCGGACCTTTCTCCCAGCCTATATCGGCATCGGTGAAATTTTGGTTCGCGAGGGCAAGACCAAGAACGCGGTCGAAATTCTCAAGAAAATCTACGCCAAGACACGCAGTGTCATCATCCTCCATCGCCTGGAGGAACTCTTTCTGGAGCTCGGAGAGCCGGATGAAATCATCCGCGTATATCAGGAGGCGCTTCAGCAGGACCCTCACAACGCCGTCGTCCAGTTCTATCTGGGCAAATTATATTACCGACTCGAAATGGTGGATGAGGCGTACGACGTCCTCTCGACCCTGGACGGCACGCAGGAACAGCTCGTGGACTACCACAAGATCATGGCCAACCTGTATCTCCGCAAGCAGCACATGGACGAAGCCGTCGGGGAACTCAAGAAAGCCCTCGGATTCAAGAAACGTGTCGTCGTCCCCTATCAATGCTCCCAGTGCCATCATGAACTGGCGGAATGGTCAGGCCGGTGCCGGCGGTGCGGGCGCTGGAATACCTACGTCGCCCTTCCGTGGCGTGACCATGCGAAGGCCGACACCGACCAGAGCAGCCCAGGCTCACGGATACCTGTCGTCCCCTATCAAGGCATTGCATCTCCCTTTGAAACCGTGTAGGGTTTCGACCGCACTTTTTTCACCTCACAGAGACGGCCTCCGCCCTCGGACGCACCGATCGGGACTCAAGGTTCGTTCTGTTTTTTCCAGGAGTAGCGTGCATGATTGAGCTGAGCAGCCTAGCCGAGAAGGCCTTACGAGACGAACCACTGACCCACGAAGAATCCCTGGCCGTATTGCAAACACCGGATTCTCGACTACTGGAGCTGCTGCAAGCCGCCTTCACGGTGCGTGAACGTTACTTCGGGAAGACCGTCCGCCTGCAAATGCTGATGAACGCCAAGAGCGGCGCCTGCCAGGAAGACTGCGGGTATTGTTCCCAGTCTGCCGTGTCCAAGGCGCCGATTGAGCGATACGGACTCCTCCCGCAAGAGCAAATGCTCACGGGCGCCCGCCGTGCGGCCGCCGCCAAGGCCCAACGCTATTGCATCGTCATCAGCGGACGAAGCCCTTTGGACCGCGACATTGCCGAGGTTGCCTCAGCGGTGCGGTCCATCAAACAGGAAGTCCCGATTCAGATTTGCTGTTCCTTAGGGCTACTCAATGAAGGCCAGGCAAAAGACCTGAAAGCCGCGGGCGTCGACCGCATCAATCACAACCTGAACACCAGCGAAGCCTACCATTCAGAAATCTGCACCACACATACCTTTCAGGACCGATTAGCCACGATTCGGCACGCTCGGACGGCGGGGCTGGAAATCTGCTCAGGCGGCATTGTCGGGATGGGCGAACGTGATGAGGATTTGATCGATCTGGCGCTTGCCCTCCGGGAAGTCAAACCGGATTCTATTCCGCTCAACATGCTGCATCCGGCGTCCGGCACTCCGATGGAGCATTGCACGCCTCTGACGCCGCAGCGATGCCTGAAAGCGCTCTGCCTCTTCCGCTTCCTCCACCCGAGGACGGAGATTCGGATCGCCGGCGGACGCGAGCATAACCTACGAAGTCTACAGCCTCTGGCACTCTATCCGGCCGATTCTGTCTTTGTGAACGGCTACCTCACGACACCGGGCCAACCGGCGGCAGAGGTCTGGCGCATGATCGAAGACCTGGGCTTTGAGATCCAAGTGGATGCGTTGCCCCTGACGCAAGGTTCCGCCCCGGCCACTGAGCCGGCCGTGGGACGTCACTCATAGCGCAGTCCCTCCACCAACGGTTGCCGGGCGGCCCAACGGGCTGGCCAAAGCCCGGCAAGCAGTGAGGCGATCAAGGCCAGGGCTGCCACTTCCAGGAGAAGCCCATACGGATAGGCCACCTGAATCGTCCAACCGAATGACTGCCGGTTGATGACCCTGATCAGAATAAGGGCCAGCGCGAGCCCACCCACGATTCCCATGCCCGTCCCCAGCAGCCCCAGATAACCGGCCTCCCAAAGAATCAACGCCGTCACTTGTCCCTGGCTGCCACCCAACGCTTGCAGCGTCGCCAATTCACGGCGCCGTTCGACCACTGACGTCACGAGCGTATTAATGATACCCAGCATGGCGATAATGACCGCAATCGCCTCGAGGACATACGTCAAGGTGAAGGTCCGATCAAAGATACGGAGAATTGCCCGCCGCAATTCAGCATTGCTGAGGACCGTCGGCATCAGACTTCCATCGTCCTCCCGCGCAAACAACTCCCCGATCGCCGAGCGTGCCTGGTCCAGTTCCACCCCCGTATGAAGATATACAGGAAACACGGTCACCCCATCGTCCTTCCACCATTGCTGATAGAGGGATCGGTCGATGATAATTTTTCCGCCGTCCGTCGCATAGTCGTAAAATACCCCTAGCACCAACAGCGACTGCTCCCCCACCGGGGTGGCAATGGACACCCGATTCCCCGCGGTGAGTTGCAGGCGATTGGCCAACACCTCCGAAAGAATCGCCCCTTCCCCGTCCGCGGCACGGCTCAAAATGCGCGTGGAATCCCCTTCGAGAAAGAGATACCGGCTCCGGGCCGCGTGTAACGCCAGATCCCTCGACACCAACGCGGCCGGGCGTCCCTGCGCCTCGATCCGCAGATCACGATAGGCATCGACCGCCGACACCACGGTCGAACCGGCTAACCGCTCCCGCCACGCGCCTGGAAGCACAGCCGTCGATGCACCATGACGGCCGACATTGGGCCACCCGGCAGGCGCCACAATAAAATCCGCCATGACGGTCTGATCAATCCAAATCTCTACTGTTTCGCGAAAACTCCTGATCATCACCATGACCCCGACCATGATGGCGACGCCGACCAGAAAGGCCGACACCGTCACCGCGTTCCTGCCCATGCCTCTGGTGGTCTGCTCACGGGCAATATGACGAACGGCCCCACCCAGGGATGGCATCGGAGAAACGACGCTCAACTCTCGCGTGCGACAGAACATCTGCATCAGCTTCGGCACGAGACAGGACAGCCCCGCCAGCACGCAAAATGTCGCCACATACCCAAAGACGGGTATTCCGGCAACCGGCCCGGCGAAGACACAGCCCAGGGCGAACAGCAGCAGAACAACTCCCGCCAAGCCGAGCGACCCCGCGCGAACCCGTTGCGCGACGTCATATTCACCTGGCGCCAGGGCTGCGACGATGACCGTTCGGCCGGCGTCCAAACTCGGCCCCAGCGCACCCAGAACAGAAACCCCGCTGCCGATGACGATCGCTTCGATCAGCAGCCGGCCCGCGCCCGGAACAAATCCAATCACCCTGGTGGCCTCAGCCAGTGGCGTATACAGTTCGTGAATAGTCCGTCCCACCATGCCCACCAGCACATTCCCCAGCATCAGGCCAAGGACACCTCCAGCACATCCACCGACCACACCGAACACTCCGGCCTCCACCAGAAACAGACCCACCACCATCGGCTCAGACATGCCGATCGCACGCAAGATGCCGACCTCTCTCCGTCGCTGAGCCACCGTGAAGGAGACCGTGTTGTAGATGAGAAAGATCCCTACCAGTAGCCCGACCATGCTCAACACCGACAGATTCAGTTGGAAGGCCCCTACCATGGACTCGACCTGCTGACTCCGTTGAATGGGACGGCGAACCTGCATATGTGAAGGCACCACCCGCGCGATGGCCTCCGCCACCTGCTCCACCGATACGGCTGCCGCAGTCACTACATCGATGCGGTCCAATCGACCAATCAACCCGAACGTCCGCTGGGCGGCGGCAATATCCATCACCGCCCAATGGTCCCAGGGTGAGGGACTGCCGGACCGACGGTGCATGATGGACAGAATCGAAACGGAGACCGCTCGACCATTGGCCTCCAGAGCAACCTGCGCTCCAGGTCCGACGCCCAGATCCATAGCGAGCGCCTCACCAACCAGCAGTCCATTAGCACTCAGAAGGCCGCCCATCGCGATCGCGTCACCCGGCCGGTCCCGCATGTCGAAGGTGGCAAGAATTCTTCCGTCGGCTCGATTCACCTCGTCCAACAGATCCAAGCCAAGTACCGCGAACGAGTGTCTCCGGCCACCAGTGGTCACAACCCCGACTTCAAGCACAGGCCTGGTGGACTCGACGCCATCGACTTCCCGTACGGCACGAATCAGATGCTCATCGATGCCAGCCTCGCCGGCCGATATTTCCAATGTGACCGGCCCGGCGACGCTCAAGACGGATTCTTCGAAAGAACGCAGCACCTCGACGTTGGCCGTTTGTACCGCAATGCTCGCGGCAACCCCCAGGGCCACGCCGATCATTGTCAGGGCTGTCCGCCCCGGATGGGTGGACAAATGTGTCCACCCAAGACGGGCGTAGACCTTCAAGAACGCCACGGATATCAAGGACATCGCCATACTCGACGACTGGGCAGTCTAGTAATTGTTTTTACAGATTTACCCAGGTATGCTAAGATTACGTTCAGTAGAATTTTGGGGTACAAATTTTTATGGCACCACGCAAACGTCCTCAAGCAAAGAAGTCCGTGAAGACCACGAAGACGGCTCCAACAGCCAAGAAGCGGAAGGCTGTGAAGGTCGTCAAAGCCGCACCCATACGAGGCAAACGATCCGACGGCTTGACCCCTCGCCAGAAAGAGATTCTCAAACTGGTGTCACAGGGAAATACGAACCGTGACATCGCCCGCCGGCTGGATATCAGCGTGCGAACGGTCGAGGTGCACCGCTTCAACCTCATGCGGCGCCTCAAGGTCCGTAACGTGGCCCAGCTGTTGCGCCAGGCACTGCAGTTGGGATTCCTCCCGAAGAATTTCGCGTTCAGATAGGCGCAGCCAGGAACATGCTGCGCCGAGTCCACACGGCGATCGTTATAATTCCTGGAGTTTTCCCCGAGTCGCCTCCAGTGAACGCGGCCCCCGAGCGTTGAGCTCAGCCGCCAATTCACGCTCCAGGCGTTCGAACACTCCTACTCCCTCCTCGACCAGCACGGTGCCCACCTGAACGGCCGACGCTCCGCATAACACATGTTCATACGCATCAAGGCCCTGTACCACCCCACCGGTACCGATGATCGGTACTCGCCCTCCGAGGAGTTTCCAGAAAGCCCGCACATTGGCCAATGCTACAGGCTTGATCAATGCTCCGCCCAATCCTCCAAACCCTCCCTTGGGCTTGATCACGGGCCTGTCCCGCGTGGGATCGATCACGAGGCCATTGCCGACGGAGTTGATCAAATTCAAGTAGTCGACGTGACCGCGGCCGATGACCTCCGCCATCACGGCATGGTGCGCAGGATCGAAGTACGGGGGTAGCTTGACGCCCATCGGGACGGTAATCAGTGGCCGCACGCGCTTGAGCAAGCGCTCGGCATCCGCCGCATCATAGGCGATCTGCGGCTTGCCCGGAATATTGGGACAAGACAGATTGACTTCGATGAGGTCAGGGCGCGCCTGATCGATGACTCGCGCCATGGTCAGGAAGTCATCCTCGCAAAGACCGGCAATACTGGCGATCACTGGCTTGCCGAACTGTTTGAGTTCGGGAATGAGTTCCGAATAGGCACGATATCCGAGATTCGGTAACCCCATGGAATTGATCGAGCCGCCTGGGAATCCATAGTAGCGAGGTTCCGGATTCCCGTCCCGTGGTTCGACTGTCATCGACTTGGTGACAATGGCACCGGATCGCGAGCGGCCCAATGCCAGCAGCTCCTCCCTCGTCATGCACAGCGCTCCGGAAGCATTCATAAAACAGCTGGGGAATTTCACGCCCGCAATGGTGATGCTCAGGTCCATTCTCATCCTTTCTCCTGGCAGGATCGTTGCCCTCGGCCGGCCTTGCGTTCCTGTCGCCATCCAACCCCGGACGGCTACAGCGTTTGAACGGCTGAGGCTTGTTGCCTTACGCAGTCGACCAATCGACCATCCTGCATGTGCCAGACGTAATCCGCCGCCGCCGCCGCACTCTCACTGTGCGTCACCAACAATACGGAATGACCATACCGTTGAGGCAAGGTCCGAAACAAGCTGATGACGTCGGCGCCTTGTTTGGAATCCAAATTCCCCGTCGGTTCGTCCGCCAGAATCAATCGCGGCCGATGCACGATGGCCCGCGCGATCGCGACGCGCTGCTGCTCACCGCCTGACAACTCGCTCGGCCGATGAGAACGACGTCCTTGCATGCCCACGGCCTGCAGAGCCTCATCGATCCGACCTGCGAGGCCACGTCCTTGCTCGCCCCGCAGCAGGATGGGCAAGGCGACGTTTTCCCCCACGGTCAGGCCGGGAATCAGGTGGAAGGCTTGAAAAACTATCCCGATCAACTCCCGTCGCAGGCGGGTCCACTCCATAGGGCTGGCACCAGTTACCGGCTGACCGTCAAGCGCGATGCTTCCAGAGGTCGGAGTATCCAACCCTCCGATCAGATTGAGCAACGTGCTCTTCCCGCATCCGCTCGGTCCTACAAACGCGCAGAACTCCCCGGGCTGCACATCGAGAGTCACATCATGCAACGCACGCACGACAGTCCCTCCAGGGCGGTATTCCTTGGAGAGGTGATTCACACTGACCAACGTTCGGGGAGAAGCATGCATGGTGGAGCCCCAGAGCCGTGACGGTTGGCGGCAATTCTCGGCCGGTGCATGGGAACCGAACCTGACCGGGCCCGTGGAATCGACCCGGTGCAGGCGGAAGGGTCCTATACCACACCCATTCACGGCCTACAACCTTGACAGCCCCTGGGTCATTCCGTGCACAATCCCGCCACACGCTTCGCTCCGCTCCTCCGGGCGACTGAAGATACACGCACGCGATGATACTGAACCTACTCAGACAGGCATCACGGCTCCTGCTTCCGATCACCTGCACCACCTGCGCACAGCCCCTGACGGACGATCCCGTGCCATTTTTCTGCTGGGCATGCTGGGCCCTGATTCGCCCACTTGGTGGATCCGCTTGCTCTCGATGCCGGCGCCCATTGGCCTCCCCGGCAGCGTTGACCCATAGCCCGACTCACGAATGCCATGACTGCCGCACCCGCAAACCCCACTATGCTCAGGTCTGGGCACCCTATGCCTACTGTGCGCCCCTTCAGGACGCGATTACCCTCTTCAAGTATCACGGAAAGGTGTCCCTGGCCGATCCCCTTGCCGCGCTACTCACACGTACCCTCCCGACTCACCTGGATGGCGATGTCCTTATGCCGATCCCCCTCCATCCCAACCGGCTTCGGCAGCGAGAGTTCAATCAATCGCTTCTTCTGGCCGATCGCGTCGCCGGAGCGCTGGCATGCCGGGTTTCTCCTCACAATCTGGTTCGCATCGTCGATACCGAGCCGCAGACCACGCTCCCGCGCTCCGCACGGTTACACAATCTTCGTCAAGCATTTGCCCTTCGCACGCCGCAGGAGGTGATCGGGAAGCGGATCCTCCTCATCGACGATGTGTTTACCACCGGAACCACGTCCAACGAATGCGCCAAAATCCTCCGCGAAGCAGGGGCCGCACGTGTGACAGTTCTTGCCCTCGCCCGTTCCGTGGAGGCCGGCATGGTGCCGAATGCGTGGCTGCCTCCGTCAGACCCGAGCCTGACCACACCTACTACGAGTGTAACGCATGCCGATCTATGAATATCGCTGCCGCCAATGCGGGACACGTACCACGCGACTAGTGCTCAGCGTAAGCGCGATGTCTCAGCAAACCTGTGCCCACTGCCACAGTGCCGACCTAGAACGGCTACTGTCCAGATTTGCCTCGCCTAAATCGGAAGAAGCGCGGCTCGAGGCCCTCTCCGACCCGAGTCACCTCAGCGGTCTGGACGAAAACGACCCGGCGAGCATGGAGCGATTCATGAAAAAGATGGGGCAGGAACTCGGCGAAGACCTGGGTGAAGACCTTGACGCATCGATGGGAGGAGACACCTCATCGCCGACCGACATGGACATGACCGAGTGACCATAGCGGATGCAGTCACCACTATTCTCTTGACAGGATTGCCTCCGTCTCCTACCATCAGCGGTGGATCACATCCTACGTACCGGGTATCGAGCCATGCACAGGCCCTCATACCCTGTCAGAAAGCCAAGGGCGGAGGATCCCGCGAGTGTTTGCCGGCGAACATCTTTGCAAGGTCGATGAAAAGGGACGCTTTCTGATTCCCTCTCCGCTTCGGGAGCAATTCCAGGCCGAGGGGAACCAGGTCATGTTCCTGAAAAATACCGAGCAGACCCTGTGGATGTACTCGGCCAAGGAATGGGAGAAAGTGCTGGAGCGAACCAGGGCCACACTAGATGAGGATCAAAGCCGCCTGTTCATGCACCATGTGATGGCACAAGCCGGCGCCTCCGATATCGACAAGACGGGTCGAGTCCTGATTCCAAGCCGCCTGCGCAAGCTGGTTCCGATGGATGACGATCAGGAAATCTATCTGGTAGGGATGTACCATCGCCTGGAAATCTGGGGACCGTCTGAATGGCGGCGGTATCTCACCAGAAACGAAGACCGGGTCGAGCAGGACATGGCCAAAATCCAAAACCTTCTCTAGTGTGATAGGCAGGCCCTTGCGCCGCGCGTCCCGCCCCCGACAATCCCCGATTCCTCTTCGATCCACCTCGTTTCGACCGCTGCCTGCGAAGGAGTCGCCTCCGGCCGCGGACCTTGTTCTCCGGAACGGATCGACGCGAGGCCGCAGTGCCGTCACGCTCACGATGCCGGATCAGGCCGGCGGCACGGTCACTCATGATTCCATTGCCCTCACGCTCCCCATTCCGCCCAGCGTGAATCACCAATATGCCACCGTGAACGGGCGCCGACTGCTCTCTGCAAAAGGCCGCGCATTCAAGGCATTCGTCGGACAACAAATTCTGGTTGCACTTGCCCAATCGCCCCATCGTGGTACGCTAAGCCAGACGCTGCAGCAGGCGAGCCTCTCCCTTTCGATCCAGTTCTTTTTTGCCTCGTCGTTGCGACGTGACACCGATGGCGGACTCAAGATCGCACAGGACGCCCTCTGTGAGGGGCTGGGGTTGAACGACAACCGGGTGGTGGAAACGCATTTATATAAGTCCCAGGATCGCGACAATCCCCGTATGGAAATTCTGCTGGCGGTGGCGCCCTGCACGCTGAGGACATCCCTGCATCCCATCCCCACCAAGGCAGCACCGGCGATGCTCCCGGACCCTGGATGCGTCCCTGGACGAAACCTCTAGGCCGGGCAGAGACGACTCACGCAAGGAACGACAGGCCTCGTAACGATCAGACGGTATGGCACACCGCCCCATCACAATCGACGCACTTCGCATCGGTATGCACGTCGCCAAGCTGGATGTGGCCTGGTTTCGCTCGCCCTTCATGCGCCACTCGTTCCTGATTCGAACCGACGAGCAAATCGAGAAGCTCCGGCGTGCCGGCATCAAACACCTCAGCATTGATCCGACCCGCGGGCTCGACCTGCAAGACACCCCGGCTCCCCACCAGGATCAGCCCGGAACCGTCGCACCGCCCATCCTCGTACCACAGGCAACCGTCCCGGCAGTCCGCTCCCTGGCCACGATGACGCAGGAACTTCTGGCGGCCCGATCGGCGCGTGCCAAACTCGAAGCGTCGGTTCAATCCACCTTCTCCCGCATCGCCAAGACCGGCATCGTCGATCCGGAAGAAGCGAGCCATGCCGTCCATGCCATCAGCGCCGTGGCGCAGGCCCTCAACTCACACGCGCTGTTCATGGTGTTCAACCAGGGGCGCGACGCGAATGCGCCGCTCAGTCAGCATGCGCTCGCCACCTGCAGCTTCTCCATGATTCTCGCTCACGCGGCGGACTATAACCTGATGGCCATCCAAGAACTGGCCACCGGTGCGCTGTTACACGACATTGGGCTGTTACAGGTTCCGCCGGCGACTCTTCAACGCGTCTTCGACACCTCCGCGCCTCTCACCGAGCAGCAGCGCCGGACCTACGAAGCCCACGCACGCGGCGGCGCCATTTTGCTGGAGCGTCAGGGCGGGTTCACTCAGCCGGTGGAACAGATCGTCGCGGAACATCATGCCTACTTAAACGGCAGCGGATTTCCCGCCGAAACCGGAGGGGCCTTCACCTCGGACATGACCCGGATCGTCATGGTCACCGATCGCTATGACGAATTGATGACGGGATTCGGCGGCGCCTCTCCCCTGACACCCCACCAATCCCTCCAGCGACTGTATCAGGAAGGGCAGGAAGGCAAATACGAAGCGCGGTTGATCTCACTGTTCGTCAAAGTCATGGGCATCTATCCGGTCTATAGTTATGTCGCCCTGACCACCGGAGAGCGAGCCATTGTCTCCGTCATCAATACCAACAAATTGCACCAACCCATTGTCACCATCACACATGACCCCTCGGGACAACCCTATATCGTCCCGCTCGTGATCGACATCGCCAATCAAGACCCAGAGGCGCCCCCACGCGGAATCCGCTCGGTCTTGGGGACCATCCCCGAAGAGTTTGAGCGGGCCTATCACTGACACGGCCATCGCGGCTACGCCACTTCTCTCCGGACATCGCACAGCCATTTCACGCCCGCTATTCGTAGCGAAGCGCCTCGATCGGATTCAGGCGCGCGGCCTTATTCGCGGGATACAACCCGAAAAAGAGACCGACGGCGAGCGAAAACACACAGGCCGTCGCGATCGACTCGATTGAAATAATGGTCGGCCAGCCGGCGATCACCGTCGTCAGCCCGGCGCCTGCCACCCCTGCGATCACACCAATCACGCCACCAAGCAGGCTTAGCGTCATCGCTTCAATGAGAAACTGGGTCAGGATATGCACGCGCTTCGCGCCGACCGCCATGCGCACCCCGATTTCCTTGGTCCGCTCGGTCACTGAGACCAACAAAATGTTCATGATCCCAATGCCACCAACCAGCAGCGAGACCGACGCAATAGCGAACAGCATGGCCGTGAGGGTTTGGCTCGTGCCTTCTTGCACCTTGCCGATGTCCACCTGGGTTCGGATGGTAAAATCGTCTGCTTGATCCGGCTGCAGGCGATGTCGCGCGCGAAGGATCTCACGAATGTGCTCGACGGCTTCAGGCAAATCGGTACTCTGTTCGGTGGACGCGAAGAGAGCACCCACGGAACCAAGAAACTGGCTCCCGAATACCTTCCGCTCCGCCGTCGTAAACGGCACGAAAATCACGTCGTCCTGATCGCTTCCCTGTGCCGACTGACCTTTCGGATCCAATACGCCGATGACTTGGAAGGGCACGTTCTTGATACGAATCGTCGCGCCGACCGCTTCTTCACCAGGATCGAACAGGTTTTCCAGCGTGGTTTGACCAATCAACGCCACCCGAGCCGCGCTTTCCATATCCGCCTGGGTAAACGGCCCGCCGCTTGAGAACGACCAATCGCGAATCGCGAGATAACTCGGGGACACGCCGTTCACCGGCCCGTTCCAGTTGCGGTTACCATTCACGATCTGCATCACGTCACGCTTGGCCCAGGCCGTCTCCGAGAGCAACGGGCTCCGCTTCTTCATTTCGGCCGCGTCGTTGACCGTCAATGTCACCGCACCGCCTTGCCCTCCCCGCACCCCGCTGACCGTGGTGGAGCCCGGCATGATCACGATCACATTCGTGCCCATACTCGAAACCTGCGCCTGCACCACAGCACGAGCGCCCTGCCCTATGCTGACCATGGCAATTACCGCCCCCACGCCGATGACGATACCAAGCATCGTCAGCCCGGCTCGAAGCCGGTTCCGGCTGAGAATCCGCAACGCGGTCATGACGGTGAGCACGACAAATGCCGACATCGAAGATCTAGGTTACACCGGAGAGGTGCGGTGCACGACGAACATCCTGCACGATCTGCCCATCCTTCATCGTAAGCTCGCGAGAGGCGTAGGCGGCGATTTCTGGCTCATGGGTCACGAGGATGATCGTGATGCCGTCTTCCCGGTTGAGGGTGTCCAGAATGCCCATGATTTCGCGACTGGACGTGGTGTCCAGATTGCCCGTCGGTTCATCCGCAAACAGGATCGACGGCGCTCCCACCAACGCCCGCGCAATCGCCACGCGCTGCTGCTGACCGCCGGAGAGTTGAGACGGATAATGCTGCTCCCGTCCCGCTAACCCGACACGTTGCAACGCGGCGGCGGCCCGCTGGCGCTGCTCCTTGATCGAAACACCACGGTAGAACAACGGAAGTTGCGCATTTTCCAGCGCACTGGTTCTGGGGATCAGATTGAAATTCTGAAAGACGAATCCGATCTGCCGGTTACGCAATTCGGCCAATAGATCGGGCTTGGCGCTGGCAATGTCCAACCCGTCCAGCTGATAACGCCCTCGGGTCGGCTGGTCCAGACAGCCAAGCAGATTCATGAGGGTGGATTTGCCTGACCCCGAAGTGCCCATCACCGCAACAAACTCACCGCGTTCGACGGCAAGATTGATCCCCCGCAGTGCCTGTACCTCAACGTCGCCGACGCGATACACTTTCCAGACGTCTTCGCAGACGATTAGGGGAGCCATTCGGTCCTTATTCACTGCACCAGGTGCGCAGATAACTCTACGCGTGCGGCACCATGAACGCGATTGTCCCCAGCCTCAGTCCTGACGCAGCTACAGGCCCCGATCACGCCGCCCACTGCGCTGCTGTCCGCTACCGAACCCGGGAGGGAGTTCCGCGCCCTTGCGTTCGCCGCGGGGTGCGTCGATTCCCACAACGACGTGATCCCCTTCGCGAAGCCCTTCGGCGGTGACTTCCACGTATGACCGATCGGAGATGCCCATCTCGACCGGTACCCGCTCCAAATCATTCCCGGCCTCCACCTTCCAGACTCCCCATCGCCGAGAAGCCGACTCTGCCGAACCACTGGTCGGTGAAGGCCTATCCCCCACAGCCGCCCCCTGCTCTTCGCGGGCCGCCTTAGGAGGCGTGAAGCGTAGCGCCGAGCTCGGCACTTTCAGAACCTGCTCTCGCTTCTCGATGACAATGGACACGTTCGCCGTCATCCCGGGCTTCAGACGAAAGTCCGGGTTGTCGAATTCCACCACCACGTCGTAGGTCACGACGTTCTGCACGTTGATCGGCGCATTACGCACCTGCCGCACACGCCCGTGAAACGGTTCCCCTGGATAGGCATCCACCGTGAAGGTCGCCGCCTTTCCCTCGGCAATTCCACCGATGTCAGCCTCGCTGACATTCGTGTCCACCTGCATTTTCGTCACGTTTTCGGCAATCAAAAACAGGGTGGGAATGGAAAAGCTGGCCGAAATCCGCTGACCGACCTCCACTTGCCTGGAGATCACCACCCCATCAACCGGGGAGCGGATCACCGTGTACTTAAGGTCCAACTCGGCCGCCTGCAGCATTGCTTCGGCCTGCTTGACGGCGGCTTCCGTGACCTTCAACTGCGCCAGCGCGCCCTCTGATGCGGTCAGCGCGACATCCACCTCGTTTTGGGAGATGAACTGTTGGCCGATGAGTGACTTGGCTCGATCCAGCTCACGCCGCCGCTGGGCAAGATCGATCCGTGCCTTCTCCCAGGCGGCCTTGGCATTGGCGAGACTGGCCGCCGCTTGGTCACGCCTGGCCTGGTAGGGAAACGGGTCGATACGCGCGACGACCTGGTTGGCCTTGACCCGTGAATTGAAATCCGCGTGGAGACTTTCGATCATCCCCGACACCTGACTCCCGACTTGGATCGTCGTGATGGGGTTGATCGTCCCCGTCGCGGTGACGAGCGAGATGACCGTCCCGCGCTCGACGGCGACCGTGCGGTAACGGACCGGCACCTTGCGCTCACCGTTAAAAAATACGTAGCCGGCGATCGCGAGGCCGAGAACGAGCACAGCGACGATCACGATGACACGGCGCATCAAGAGACTCTCCTTCAGCCGGACGGTGCAGGCATTCTAACAGAAAACAATTTGGCCGGGGAACGCGTGGGCCATGCAATGCGCCGCGCGAGATGGGGGAAAAAGAGAAGGGCCGCTTGCCGATCGGCAAGCGGCCCTTCAGAGGTCACTGTCCCGCCGACGACGTGCGGGCAGCTGATACAACTACGGACTGACGGTGATGCGATCTTTGATGTCGTCGAACACGTCTTTGGGCACCACGTTCTTCGCGACGAGTTCGCCCTTCACCTTATAGGGACGATTGCTCACAATGCGCTCAGCCATATCCTGCGAGATCCCTAGAGTCAGCACGAGATCTGCGGATGGAGCCTTATTGATATTCAGCAACGAGGCTGCCGGGGCGGGTGCATCAAACGGAGACGGCACGGACGCGGACTTCGTCGGAGAAGACCCAGCACCGGAGAACGGCACCGGCGCCCCGGACGATTCCGTCGTCGACGACAAGGAACGCGACCGCTCCTTCATTTCCTTCTGATATCGAGCGACTAATGACTTCAGTTGCTCATTGTGTCGACGAGCTTCCTCGTACTCCTGCTTGACGTTGCGATTCTGCGCCGTCAGCTGCTTCACCTTATCTTCCAGTTCTTTGGTGCGAACCTCGATGGTGTCGCGTTCCTTATCACGCCCATGCTGAATCCGCTGGAGTTCATCACGGGCGATCTGGCTTTCGGAACCGAACTTGGCGTTCAAATCCTTCAGTGTCTTGACCTGCTGCTCCAGGGCATTCTTTTGCGCCCTCGCGCGCTCCAGCTCCCCCCTGGTGGCATCGGCATCGGCAAGCGCCTCATGATATTTTTTCTCACTAATGCACCCGCTGACGGCCATCGCGCTCACGAGCGCCAGCCCAGCCATCCACACATGCCTCATGCGCCCCTCCCTGTTCGATCTGGACCGATCAGACCTCTTCTCTCTTGTTGTGTGTATGCCATCACCTCAACTTTGTCAACAAGTTTGCCGATTGCAGGCCGCTGCGAAACACCGGAGACGATTTCTCGGCAGCCGCCCTAAAATCCAACGACGCTTGACTGACGGAAAGCAGTCTGGGAATATGCAGCGACTGTTCGACGAAGCTCGCAACCAACCACCGACTTCCCACGCACCACCTCGCACCCACTATTATGATGAACTGGGGCCCGGAACTTGCCGTCATTCTCGGCATCATCGAAGGACTGACGGAGTTTCTTCCCGTCTCCTCCACAGGCCATCTGATCCTCGTCGGGCATGCCCTCGGCTTTACCGGGGATATTGCCTCCAACGTGGAGATTTCCATTCAGCTGGGCTCGATTCTCGCGATCATCGCCTACGAGCGCGCCAAGCTCGCGTCACTGGCCTCCCATGCCTTGCGCGAACAACAGGACTTTCGCTCGTTGATTGCGAACCGGGGTACGAAATCCTGGGCGACGACTATTCAAGAATCGATCAATGCCCAACCCAATCTCTGGTTCGTGATTGGATTGGGCCTGGCCTTCTTACCCGCCGCGCTGGTGGGATTCCTCGCCCACAAGTCGATTAAGGCCTATCTCTTTTCGCCGACGACCGTCGCAATTTCCTTAATCGTCGGAGGCGTGATCATTCTGGTGGTCGAGCGCATGCAAAACCGCGTGCGTGTGAAAGAGCTGTTACAGGTGACGCCACGATCGGCCCTCTGGGTCGGAATCGCCCAATGCGCCTCCTTGATTCCCGGCATGTCACGCTCTGGATCGACGATTGTCGGAGGCCTTCTCGCCGGACTCGACCGGCGCGTTGCGACGGAGTATTCCTTCTTCCTGGCCTTGCCGACCATGATCATCGCCACCATCTATCAAATGCTGAAATCGCAAGCGGCGTTTTCCCAAGATGACTATGTCGCGCTCGGAATCGGCTTGGTGGTGTCATTTGTGGTGGCCTGGGCCGTGATCGCCGCGTTTTTAACTTATGTGCAACGCCACAGCCTCAGCGTCTTCGCCTACTACCGCATGGTATTGGGCATCATCGTCCTGCTGGTGGTGCGCTAGCTACTTCACAACAAGGAGTCGAATCGGCATGGGAAACGAGATGGATAGCGTCCACGTCTACGATACGTGGGTCAAGGGCAAGAACGGCAAGCTGCACTTCGATGTGATGACGACCAGTCAGGACAAGGCGCTTACACTGGCCAAACACTATCTGGTGGGGATCGGCGAACCGGAGGCCGTCGTGACACTCAAAGAATGCCAGTTCTGCCACAGCGAACCGCTCGTCATGTTTTCCGTGGAGCAGCAGCGCCAGTTTCGCGAGCAGGGTGGGTTCATCATCACCCTGCCGGTCTGACCGGACAGGACGATCACTTCGACAACGCGCTTCAGGAGGAAGGATTCTCCGGCACGACCGGAACGTCCTGGGTGTCCTTTTCGGTCGCAAAGTGGAAAATCAGAAACACCACCCCGACGGTAATGGCTGAATCGGCGACATTGAACGCCGGCCAATGATACCCGTTGACGTAAAAATCCAGGAAGTCGATGACTTCCCCGTACCGCAGCCGGTCCAATAAATTCCCGACCGCCCCTCCAAGAATACCTGCCACGCTGAGCCGCCCCATCCAGTCGTCTTTGGGCATACGCACCAGAATCATCCCCAAGAGGCCGACGGCAAAGACCGACGTCAGCCCGAAAAACACAAACCGGAATGAGCTGCTGCTGGAGGAGAGGAATCCGAACGCCGCCCCGGGATTGCGGATGTAGGTGATGCTGAACAGGTTGGTGATGACGGGAATGGACTCATGGAGCCGCATAGTCTCCATGACAGACAGCTTCGTGACTTGGTCCAGCACCACGATCGACAGGCTGAGCAACCCCAGCAGCAGGTACCGGATGGATGGGGTCATCTGACAGCCTCGATGCAACGGTCGCACAACGTGGGATGCTCGGTGGAACTTCCCACGGCCGATCGATAGTTCCAACACCGCTCGCATTTGGTCCCCGTCGCCTTATCCACCGTGATGGCAAAACCGGAGGGCGCCTCGGGACGCGAGGCCCGCGTCAGCACCACGTCCGACACGATGAAGAACGACGAGAGATCCTGCTGGTATCGCGCCAGGAACTCATAGCGCTCGGCATTCGCTTCGATCATCACCCTGGCTTCCAGCGGCGCCCCGATGACCTTGTCTCGCCGCTTCACTTCAAGCGCAGCCTGAACGGCGGTCCTCACCTCCAGCAGCTGGTCCCAGCGCGCGGCCAGTTCCGCATCAGCCCAACGCGGATCAACCTCGGGAAACATCGCCATGTGGACACTCTCGGCCTTCGAATCGACCCGCACCGCCTCAGGTAACATCCTCCAGATTTCCTCGGCGGTGAAACTCAGCACGGGCGCCATCAGCTTTGTCAGGGCCACGAGAATGTCGAACAGCACCGTCTGCGAACCACGCCGCACCGGTGAATCTTTCCGGAAGGTGTAGAGCCGGTCTTTCAAAATATCCAGGTACACCGCACTCAAATCGACTGAACAAAAGTTGTTCAGCGCGTGAAAGATGGTATGAAACTCAAATTCGTCATATCCCTTCCGCACGCGCGGAATAAGGTCGTTGAGTCGCATGAGCGCCCAGCGGTCCAATTCAGGCAACTGTTCGAACGGCACGCGGTGCTGCGCGGGATCGAAGTCGTACAGATTGCTCAGCAGGAAGCGGCAGGTGTTCCGAATCTTCCGATACGCTTCGATCAGGTGATTGAGGATCTCCTGAGAGATCCGAAGGTCTTCACGATAATCCTGGGCCGATACCCAGAGACGAAGGATTTCCGCACCAGATTGCTTGATGACGTCCTGCGGCGCCACGACATTGCCCGCCGACTTCGACATCTTTCGCCCGGCCCCGTCCAACACGAATCCGTGCGTCAGCACAGCCTTATAGGGCGCGCGATGATCGGTGATGACCCCCGCCAATAACGCGCTGTGGAACCAGCCTCGATGCTGGTCCGACCCTTCCAGATACAGATCCGCCGGATACCAGTGCCGAGGCTTGAGCACCGTCGCAAAACTCACGCCGGACTCGAACCACACGTCCAGAATGTCACGTTCTTTCTCAAATTCTGTTCCACCGCAGCGTTCGCACTGCGTCCCCGTGGGAACCAACGCAGCAGCCTGGTTGGCAAACCAATAGTCCGTCCCATGCTGTCCGATCAAATCAGCGACGTGATCGATCACCCGGGGATGAGCCAGCACCTTGCCGCATTTCACACAAGTAAAGCCGGGAATCGGCGTACCCCAGACCCGTTGGCGCGAGAGGCACCAGTCCGGCCGGTTCTCGATCATCCCGTTGATCCGGTCACGCCCGTAGGTCGGAATCCACCGTACCCGGTCAATTTCGGCTAACGCTTCCTGCCGCAGCTCGTTCGTCTCCATCGAGACGAACCATTGTTCGGTCGCGCGAAAAATGACCGGCTGTTTGCACCGCCAGCAATGGGGATACGAGTGTCGGAGCGACCCGGAGCCGAGCAGACGACCGTTCTCCTTCAGGCGCTCCACAATTTTCGGATTGGCCTTGAACACATGCTGTCCGGCAAACTCCGGAACTGCATCGGTAAACCTCCCGCCATTGTCCACCGGAGCCAGGATTTCGAGCCGTTCGCCCACGCTGGCCTTCGCGTTGTGGTTCAGCACCAGCAGGTAGTCTTCCATGCCGTGCCCCGGCGCAATATGGACGCAGCCCGTTCCCTGCTCCAAGGTGACGAAGTCGCCCAGGAGCAGCGGCGAAAGGCCGGTGGTCAATGGACGTTGCGTCTCCAACCCTTCGAAACCCTCCGCACCTTTTTTGACGCCCACAACGGTGTAGGCCGGGAGACTGCAGGCCTTCGCCACTGACTCCACTAACTTTTCGGCGATCACAAGCAGTTCATCCCCGACCTGCACGAAGGCATACTCGATGTCGGCATGCAGACAGACGGCCTGGTTGGCCGGCAGAGTCCAGGGGGTGGTCGTCCAGATCAGGACGGAGGCGCTCTTCACATCGGCCGGGAATGTCAGCCCGCCGAACCGCTTGCTCAAGACAGCCGGAGGACTGACCAGCGGAAACTTCACATACACCGAGGGCGACGTGTGGTCGTCGTATTCGACCTCCGCCTCCGCCAAGGCTGTCTGATCCTGCGTACACCACAGGACAGGCTTCAACCCCTTATACACCCCACCCCGTTCCACAAAGTGACCGAACTCGCGGATAATCGTGCCCTCATAGGCAGAGTTCAGCGTCAGGTAGGGCTGTTGCCAATCACCCAGCACCCCCAAACGCTGAAACTCCTCCCGCTGAATCGCCACATACTTTTCGGCATACTCCCGGCACAGTTTGCGAATCGCGAGTGCGTCCAAATCTCGCTTCTTGTCACCCAGTTCCTTCAGGACCTGATGCTCGATCGGCAGGCCATGGCAATCCCAGCCCGGCACGTAGGGCACCTGAAACCCGGACATCGTCTTCGACTTGATGATGATGTCTTTCAGGATCTTGTTCAGTGCATGGCCGATGTGAATGCGGCCGTTCGCATAGGGCGGGCCGTCGTGCAGCACATAGCGCGGGAATCCCTGACGAGATTCCTGAATCCGCTCGTACAAGCGCTCCTGCGCCCAGCGAGCAAGCATCTCCGGCTCCCGTTGCGGCAGATTCGCCTTCATCGGGAAATCGGTCTTCGGTAGATTGAGCGTCGATTTATAGTCCATAGGTACTCACGCTGTCGGCTGACAGCCTTCAGCGATCAGCATATCAAGAGGTTGCAGGCTTCGGCTTAGGTGATCGGATGGAATATACCGGAAGGAAGGGGGAAGGCACCAGCCCTTTCACAGGCAGGCCCGCACGTAGAACCGCTGACACCCGATGCTTATGCTTGCAGGATCGTCAACAGCGTCTTCCGGCAAGGCCGCAGCGAAGCGCACGGTGCGAGGTATAACGAGCGCCACGTGTGTGCGCGCCCGCGAGGCGGTGAGCGGGCAGTGTCTTCACCAACATTCCCGCGTCAATACGGTACGCCCCTGATCGCCGCGAGAACGCCGGCGGCGGCCTTTCTCAACAGCTTGCTAGCTCAGCGCCATCATGCGATCGAGCGCCACCTTCGCCCACTGCTTTTCGTCCGCAGGCACCGTGATATGGTTCACCACATGGCCGTCGACCAGATTCTCCAGCGCCCAGCAGAGGTGCGGGGCGTCGATCCGGTACATCGTGGCGCACTGACAGACTGTGGACGACAGGAAAAACACCTTCTTGTCTGTCTGTTCATGTTTTAGGCGGTTGACCAGGTTCAGTTCTGTTCCGACGGCCCAGGTGGTTCCTGCCGGAGCAGCCGTGATCGTCCGGATGATGTACTCGGTCGAGCCCACGAGGTCGGCCTTGTTCACCACATCCTCATGGCATTCGGGGTGCACGATCACCTTCACATCGGGATGCTGCTTGCGGAAATAGTCGATATGGGACGGCTGAAACATCTGGTGCACGCTGCAGTGCCCCTTCCACAGGATCAGCTTGGCTCGCTGGATCGCCTCCACAGAATTACCGCCCCGCGGCATATACGGATCCCAGACAATCATCTGCTCGCGGGGAATGCCCATCTTATTTGCCGTGTTCCGGCCCAGGTGTTCATCGGGGAAAAACAGAATCTTCTCGCGGCGCGCCCAGCTCCATTCGATGACTTTCCGTGCGTTCGATGACGTGCAGGTGAGTCCGCCATGTTCGCCGCAGAAGGCCTTCAAGATCGCCGCGGAGTTCACGTAGACCGCCGGCATCACCGTTTCCTCGACTGGCACGACCCGTCCAAGCGCATCCCAGCACTGCTCCACCTGTTCGATCGCCGCCATATCGGCCATGGAGCAACCGGCCGCCATGTCCGGAAGAATAACCGTTTGATTGGAACGGCTCAGCACGTCAGCCGTTTCCGCCATGAAATGCACGCCGCAAAACACCACATAGGGTCGGTCTGATCGCTGCTCGGCGACCTGCGCCAGGATCAGGGAGTCGCCTCGAAAATCCGCATGTTGAATCACTTCATCGCGCTGATAATTATGGCCGAGAATCATCACCCGGTCGCCGAGCGACCGTTTGGCCGCACGGGTCCGTTCGAAGAGTTCTTCGGCAGAGAGAGCCTGATAATCGGTAATGGGACGGGGAAGCGTGGCGACCGTTTTCACCTGCAGCCTTTCGGTTGGTTGAAAAAACTATACCACGAGGGAGCTTACACTGTCTGATTCTACGACACCCCTTCGCGGCTACGCAACGACATGAGTCGGCACAGACGGCCCAGGAAGAGTGCGGGGATGGGTCGAATGGACGGAAGAGGCTCTCTTCCTTAGCGAAGCTTCCAATATCCTGGCCGGCGGCGGCCATGCGCAAGGGCCACCACCTGAACGGAGTCATTCACGATCCGGTAGACCAACTGGAAGGGAAACCGATGAAAGAGATAACGACGAGTTCCATGCACGAATAGCGGGCAACGTTCAGGAGCGAGCGAGATTGCTTCAACCCCTCCATCAAGCTCAGCCAGAAACAATTCAGCAGCAGACTGACTTCTTGCCGCATACCATTCCCGCGCCGCCCAAGCTTCCTCAATAGCGGCGGGATGAAACACAACCGATAACTTCGGCATCAGAGCCCGAATATCTTTCGGCGGGCATCGATCCAGGAAACGAGACGGGGGTGAGGTGAATCTAGGTCATTGAGGCGGCGAGCAATTTCCTGCTCCCAGTCTGTTTCGGCGTCAGCATCAACAGCCGTGTCTAGGCTGTCCAACAAGGAACCAGCCATTGCCGCACGAACCTCTGGCGGAAGCTTAAGTGCCGCTTCTAATAATTTCGTCGCTTCAGAACCCATACCCGAATTCTAGCAGAAGCAGTGGAAGCAGGAAAGTCTGTCTTCTGCACCGGCTATTGGGCCCAAACCACAAACATCATCAGCTCGTATGGCACAAGGCCGCCATGAGGGGAAAGTGATAGAGCCTGACAGACGATTGATCCGCCATGGACACCTGCATGAGCACCTAACTAAGCCTTGTCCACTCGAAGCCTGTCAACTCGCCAGCATCCCGGCTCAAACAGGATAGGCTTCGCCGTTTCCTACGGAGTTCAACGGCCGCAGGCTTCAGTAAGTCAGGTACCCACTCATGCAGTCAATGATGTGTCGTTGACTGATATTGAGGTCCGCGGCATACTGCGCCGTCACGCAAGGATCAATAGAGGCAATCAGGTATAGCAAAGAAACCTATGGGGTAATAATGCGCGAGCATTCTCTTGATTTTGACTACGGCGCCAAAACAATCCAAGACTTTGTTTTCCTATACCAGAACAATAAGTTGAACCTTGAACCTGGATTTCAGCGGGATTCCGTGTGGACGCTATCGGACCGAAAGAAGCTGATTGATTCCTTGCTTCAGAACTACCCGATTCCTTCTGTGTTTCTCTATAAGCAGAGCGAGAACGGCAAACTCCGTTATGATGTAATCGATGGGAAGCAACGGCTCGAAACAGTTCTCATGTTTCAAGGAGCCGGACATTTTCGTGGTCATCGATTTGCCGCAAAACTCAAAATTGGCTCAGATGAAACTGTTGAAGAGTGGGATTGGCAGAAATTGCAAAAGCGTGGGCATGAGCACCGGCTCATGGGCTACAAGTTTCAGACTGTTGAGATTACCGGCGATCTCGCCGACATCATAAATCTATTTGTCCGCATCAACTCGACGGGAAAGCGACTCACTGGAGCAGAGAAGCGGCATGCCAGATTTTACAAAAGCGACTTTCTTAAGCAGGCGGCGCGCCTTGCCGAGAGAAAGCATGACTTTTTCTTAGGAAATCGAATTCTCTCCGCAGGGCAAATCAGCAGAATGAAGCATGTGGAGTTAGTTTGCGAACTGATGGCATCCAGTCATGCAAAAGGACTGATCAATAAGAAGAAGGCTCTTGACGGCATCATAGGCGGGCAAGCCGTCGACCACCGGTCACTACGGAGAACGGTTCAAGAGACAATCCGAATACTGAATCTCACGAAGAAGATGTTCCCAGAAATCAGATCTACCCGATTCTCGAACTCCGTAGACTTTTATTCTCTGTTCATGCTTTTGTGGGAAATGGATCAGGACAACTGTATCTTGATTGAAAGCAAGCGGAATAGACAAGCCCAGAAACTTCTCGTTTGGCTATCAAATGGAGTGGGGTTAGTAAGACAGCGACAACGTAAGGCGGAAGGGGGTGCCCCTGAGCAGAGACTCTTTGCAGACTACCTTTTGACAGTTCAAGGCGATACGGATAGCCTCGCAACAAGGCAGCGACGATCTGAAATTCTCAAAAAAGTCTTTGGTGGCCTTTTCCAGAAGAAAGATGATCAACGTGGCTTCACAATTGAGCAACGTAGGCTACTGTGGCACTCGGAGGAACGCAGGCGATGTCCGAAGTGCAAAGTGCCACTCAATTGGAATAATTTTACTATTGACCACATTAAGCCTCATGCGCTGGGTGGAAAATCGCATTTATCAAACGCCGCGCTGATGTGTCGGGAATGCAATTCGAGGAAGGGGAAAAACTGAAACCTCAGATTTCATTATCTTGAAGCGCTCCAAACCTTCTCTTCATCGCTTAGGTCGGATCCGAGAGAACACCTGTAGTGAATAGTCGAGGGGTCGTAGACTGACACCTTATGCGATCGAGCGAATGGTCCTAGCCGTTCCCAAAGATCATTCTCCCAAACTACTGCGGCAGCGGAATCGTGAGCAGAATCCCGCCCATCACATCCTGCGACTTGAAATCCTTCTTCGGGCTATTGGGATGAGCATTGTGGCAGCCGATGCAAGATTGGGATGCGGCTTTGTCTGCATAGAGAGCTTGAAAAACAGGGGACCCGCCCTCGGTGGTCACAGCCGTGTAGGGCTGATCGGGATTCACGAGAATTTCCGTCAGGCCGGCTCGTTCGAAGTCGGTCATCGGTCGGTTCTTGGCATTGATCGCCCAATTGCTGATCAACCGGTATTGCAACCCGCTTCGTCCCGCCGCCACGAGCCGCCCGGTTTCCAATAAATATTGGGCCGGAAGAGGAAGCCGGGACGTCTCTCGCCAGTTTTCAGCGGCAAAGGCAATCCCGCGCATCTGCATCCGCTCAACGACATCGGTCGTGTAAAACGTGCGATCCGCCTGGATGACGCTATGCAGATACTCGGCCACCGCGCCGGCGGGGATACAGGTGGATGGATTATCATCCCTGCCCGCGGCGGCAGGCCCCCATTGTCCGAGCATCCCCATCGCCCCCGCGCCCAGAACTAGTCCCAGCCAAAAACCTTTCCCGTTCATGATGTGCCTCCATTTCTCTGAGCGCAGACCATCATGCACCCTGTCGAAAATTGTACGCCGGTCCATTACGTAAAGCGAGGATTTCGCCGGGACACCGGAGGCGATCTCTGCGGGATCCCACACGGCGTGCGTTGTTGATGGGAACCGCGTATGATAGGCATCGATTCGAAGCAGGCTGGCCCCCCACGGACACAACGGACACAAAGGAGATGGAACGATGAAGCACACCGCAACCACCCTTGGCGGGTTCGTGTTTCTGCTGAGCCTCGGGCTCATCCCGAATCCTCTCGTCGGCATGCCTTCCGCCGCCCGAGCCGACGCGTTGAATGCCAAGCCTGGAGCCTGGGAAATGACTTTTACCACCCAATCCAGCGGGATGCTGGTGCCACCGGACGTCTTGGCCGCCATGCCGCCCGAACAACGGGCCAAGGTCGAACAGTCGATGCAGGCGCGCGCCGGCAAACCAAGGACCCATTCCGTCAAGACGTGCCTCACAAAGGAGGACCTGGATCAACATCGCATCATCAAGGAAAGCGATGATGACGAACCGGGCTGTCATACCACCGTCTTGTCGAAGTCGGCCGGCAAACTGGTTCTCGAACGCACCTGTCCGCCACCACACGCTTCAACTTCCCGGATAAGCGTGGAAGCCCAGAATCCTGAGTCCCTGGTCGGCAGCATGGACACCGACCGTCCGCGAGCGGGCAAGGTCCATCTCGACATGAAAGGCCGCTGGATCGGAGCGAGTTGCGCCGGCATCGTGGAATGACGCAGTGATCCCGTTGCCCTTGAAGCCCCTCCGGCACTAGGCCTTCCGGAAGATTGACTTCGCCCCGGCGGGTCGGTACGATCACCACCGACAGCTAGGGGTGCCATCCGGCTGAGAGTCCGAGCGATCGGGCGACCCTCACAACCTGACCTGGGTAATACCAGCGTAGGGAAGCGACCGGTTCACTGGCTTCGAGATCGCTTCAAGCCGCACCCAAGCTGGATGCGGCTTTTTTATTTGGTCGTCTGACGCTCACTTCCGACGAAAGGATTGCTGCCATGAGCGAGGCCCATACACAGAACGGTTCACAAAATGGTCACGGCGCCGCGCCTTCCACCGCCCGCTTGACCACCGCTCCCTTTGCCGCTTCGCGCAAAGTGCATATCGAGGGCTCGCGTCCCGATGTCCGGGTGCCGATGCGTGAAATCAGCCTGACCCCGACGCACTCGACCAACGGCAATGGCGACCAACCCAATCAACCGATTACCGTCTACGATACCTCCGGCCCCTATACCGACCCGGCTGTCACCATCGACGTGCGCGCCGGCTTGCCGCCGTTGCGCCGGGCCTGGATCGAGTCCCGCCAGGATACGGAAGAACTCCCACAAGTCACGTCCCAGTACGGTCGCCAACGAGCGTCCGATCCGAAACTGGCCGACCTCCGGTTTACCCATCTCCGCAAACCGCTCCGAGCCAAGCCCGGACGGAATGTCAGTCAGATGCACTATGCCAAGAAGGGCATCATCACGCCGGAAATGGAGTTCATTGCGATCCGAGAAAACCAATCCCGCGCGCGCGCGAAGGAATTGATGGCGTCGAACAACGGGCATGGCGGGGGGGTCTCGCAGCATCCCGGCCAGGCCTGGGGCGCTCGAATCCCGAACATTATTACTCCCGAGTTTGTACGCGATGAAGTCGCCCGCGGCCGCGCGATTATTCCCAACAACATCAACCATCCGGAATCCGAGCCCATGATTATCGGCCGGAACTTCCTCGTGAAGATCAATTCCAACATCGGCAACTCGGCCGTCGCCTCCTCCATCGAGGAAGAGGTCGAGAAGATGATCTGGTCAATTCGCTGGGGCGCCGACACGGTGATGGACCTGTCCACCGGCAAGAATATCCATGAGACTCGCGAGTGGATCATCCGGAACTCCCCTGTGCCGATCGGCACCGTACCGATCTATCAGGCACTCGAAAAGGTCAACGGCAAGGCCGAAGACCTGACCTGGGAGATTTTCCGCGATACCCTGATCGAACAGGCCGAACAAGGGGTGGACTATTTCACCATCCATGCAGGCGTGCTGCTGCGCTACGTACCGATGACGGCGAAACGCATGACCGGCATCGTGTCGCGCGGCGGTTCCATTCACGCCAAATGGTGCCTCGCACACCATCAAGAGAACTTTGCTTACACGCACTTCGAAGAAATCTGCGAGATCATGAAAGCCTATGACGTCGCCTTCAGCCTCGGCGACGGCTTGCGGCCCGGCTCGATTGCCGACGCCAATGACGAGGCACAATTCGCCGAATTGGAAACGCTCGGCGAGCTGACCAAGATCGCGTGGAACCACGATGTGCAGGTCATGATCGAAGGCCCCGGCCATGTGCCGATGCATATGATTCAAGAGAACATGGAAAAGCAGCTCAAGGAATGCCAGGAAGCGCCCTTCTATACGCTCGGGCCACTAACGACCGATATCGCACCGGGATACGACCACATCACCTCCGGCATCGGCGCCGCGATGATCGGTTGGTACGGGTGCGCGATGCTGTGCTATGTGACGCCGAAGGAACATCTGGGCTTGCCGACCAAGGAAGACGTGAAGGTCGGCGTCGTGACCTACAAAATCGCCGCGCATGCGGCGGACTTGGCGAAGGGACATCCCGGCGCGCAAGTGCGCGACAATGCCATGTCGAAAGCGCGATTCGAGTTTCGCTGGGAAGACCAGTTCAATCTCGCGCTCGATCCGGAGACGGCCCGCGCGTATCACGACGCCACGCTGCCCGACAATGCGGCGAAGGTCGCCCATTTCTGCAGCATGTGCGGGCCGCATTTCTGCTCGATGAAAATCACGCAGGATGTCCGAGACTACGCGGCCAAGAAACAACTGGAAGAGCAGCAGGCCATTCAGATCGGCATGAGAGAAAAGTCAGAAGAGTTTAAACAGGCCGGCTCCGAAATTTACCTGTAAGGCTGATCAACATGGCTATCCGGCAAGGCCGCAGGCGAACTCACACCGGAGGCGTACCCTCAGGGGTACGTTGAGGATTTGATGGAGCCGAGAACGAAGCCGGGAGTCATGTTCAGCAGCCGCTGAGAGGAACAGTAGCATGGGGAAGCCAAAACCGGCACCACTACGCGAGCGCGACATTACTCGCCAGATCGCGCGGGAATACTATAAAGAGTTCGATCAACTCATCGAAAGCGATGTCATCATCGTCGGCGCCGGTCCCTCCGGCCTGATCTGCGCCCATGATTTGGGCAGAATGGGCATCAAAACGCTCATCGTCGAACAGAGCCTTGCGCTGGGCGGAGGCTTTTGGTCCGGTGGATATCTCATGAACAAGGCGACCATCTGCGCCCCGGCCCACAAGATCCTGAAAGAAGTGGGCGTGCCCTGCAAGCAGATCAAGGAATGCCCCGGCATGTACATGGTAGATCCCCCGCATGCGACCGGCGCGCTGATCGCCGCCGCATACGATGCGGGCGCGAAGATCATGAACCTGACGCGCGTCGTCGATCTCATTCTGCGCCGCGAGGGTGTTCTCGAAGGCGTGGTCGTGAACAGCACCACCGCCGAAATGGCCGGCCATGACATCATCCATGTCGATCCGATCGCCCTGGAGAGCAAACTCGTGGTCGATGCCACCGGCCATGACGCGGTCGTAGTGAACCTCCTGCATAAACGGGGGCTCTACCAGCAAGTGCCGGGCAACGGGGCCATGTGGGTCTCGCGGTCGGAAGAAGAAGTCATGGACCGGACCGGAGAAGTCTCCCCGAATTGCTTTGTCATCGGCTTGGCCGTCGCGGCCGTATTCGGTACGCCACGGATGGGCCCGGCGTTCGGTTCGATGTTGCTTTCAGGCCGATACGGCGCCGAGTTGATTCAAAAAAAGCTGAGGCACGGGTAACGCGGAGCAAACAAGACCCGCCGGCTTACAAGCTGATCAAAATGGTCATCCGGCGAGGCCGCAGGCATACTTCTCAGTACGTTGAGGAGTTCGCACGATTGAGAACGAAGCCGGGGCCTTTTTCATCAGCCTGACTACCATGGATGTACAAGATTTTCTCATACAGGGCGACGGCAGCGAGGAAGACAAGCGCGAAGCCTGGCAGCTGTTCCAGCAAGCCTATGAGCAGCAGATGAAGGGGCAGCTGGAGGAGGCCGTCAGTCTGTATAAACTGTCACTCGCGACACATCAGACTGCCGAGGCCCATACCTTCCTTGGTTGGACCTACAGCTTCATGGGCAAGCTGGACGAGGCGATCGAGGAATGTCACAGAGCCATTGCCTGCGATCCCCATTTCGGCAACCCGTACAACGATATCGGGGCCTACCTCATTGAAAAGGGCGATCTGGACGAGGCCATTCCCTGGTTCCACAAGGCCATGCAGGCTACACGGTACGAAAGTCCGGCCTTCCCCCACCTCAACCTCGGCCGTGTCTATGAACGACAAGGTAAGTGGGGCGAGGCAATCGACTGTTACAAACAAGCCCTCGTTCTCAATCCGGACTATGCCTTAGCCAAGAAAGCCTTAGGCCGCCTCATCAGTTCGCTCAACTAGGCACGACACACGATGACAAACCGGACAATTTTGGTGGCCGTCACCGATATCTTCTTTTACACCAAAGTGCGTGACGCCTTGCGCCCGCACGGCTACACGCTGGAACGGATTCGCTCCCAGGAGGACGTGGCGGACAAGCTTAGGTCGACCACACCACTAGCCTTGATCGTCAATATGAACGATCTGGTCATTGATCCGTACAAAGCGCTGGAGGCCGTTCAGGTCGCCGCTCCCATGCCCCCGCTTCCCATTCTGGCCTTCGCCAACCACGAAGAAGTGGACACGTGGCGGCGGGCCAAGGAACTCGGCGTCACCAAGGTGGTGTCACGAAACGAGTTTTCCGCCCGGACGAAGGACCTTGTCGAAGAACTGATTCATCCTCAGCCTTCCGCGCAATCGTAAGAGCTGGGCGAGAGAGGATTACGGGCTCTGCCATGAAGCAATCACGACTCCAGGCTCACCACGAGCAGCTCGGCGCCACGTTCGAAGAATCCACCGGATGGTCGATGCCGGCTCACTATGGCGATGCAGCAGCAGAATACGCCGCCGTGCGGGGGGCCGTCGGAGTGGCCGACCTGTCGCACCGCGGTAGACTTCGCGTGACCGGCGACGATCGCATCAAGTGGCTCCAGAGCATCATCAGCAACGACCTTCTCCCGCTCCAACCTGGCCAGGGCCGCTATTCCAGTTTTCTCACCCACAAGGGAAAAATGCTGGGCTATTTCCGTGTGTTTGTCCTGAACGACGCGGTGTGGATCGAGGACGTAGGTGAAGTTGGTGAGGCCACTTTTCAGGCCTTGCGAAAATTTCTTCTCTACGGCACCAAAGCCAAGATGGAAAACTGCGCCGACACCTGGAGCCTGCTGCTGGTCAGCGGGCCGAAATCGGCCGAGACCGTCAAGGCCGCATTCGGCACGGATGTCGCCACCCTCCCCCTGTTGCACACAACCTCGCTGACCATCGGCGGCCAACCGGCGCTGGTCCTGCGCACCGAAGAAACCGGTGAACAGGACCTGGAGATTTTGCTGCCCGCGGATGCGGTGGTTTCTGCCTGGGAGCAACTGATGGCCGCCGGTGCCACGTTCGGCATCAAGGCAGTCGGTTCACAAGCGCGCGAACTCCTCAGAATCGAAGCGGGCCTGCCGAAAGCCGGCCCGGATCTCAATGAGGAGATCGTTCCACCGGAAGCCAATTTGGAAGGAAAAGCGTTTAGTCTCTCGAAGGGGTGCTACCCGGGGCAAGAGGTGGTGGCACGAATGGACACCTACGGCAACGTCCGCCGACACTTGGTGGGGCTTCGCATTCAGGATGTTGCAGTTCTGCCGAGAGGGGCAAAGCTGTTCAGCGGGGATCGGGAGGTCGGCTGGATCAGTAGCGCGATATTTTCACCGACGCGCAACGCGGTGCTGGCATTCGGATTTCCACTCCGCGACTTCTCGACACCTGATACCGTGCTCGCAGTGGAAGTGGCAGGGACGCGCCACCCGGCTATCGTCCATGCCCTTCCGTTCTACTCTCGTCGCTAGCAGGATGCTGAGAACGCCAGCCAGCAGCGTTCTCGCATGACTCAGGACCTCAACGTACCCCAGAGGGTACACGCCTCGGCGCTTTACTCCCTGCCACCTTGCTGGACGGCCTTTTTGACCATCCTGGAGGACTCTCAATCACTCAAACCGCTCGTCACCCGTTTTGCGAGATCACAACGGTGATCTACTTTTCCGGATTCCGCACGGCCGACACGGCTGCCGCGAATCCGAGCAGGCTCTTTCGCTCTTCATCGTCCAATGCCAACAACAGGTGGGTTTCTTCGGCATGCATCAGCCGGAGGCTCAGGAACGGCTCTTCCCGCCGCTTCTCCCGGTTGTCCCACATGGCATCGATGATCTGAACCTTATCCAACTGCCCGACCGAGACAACATCGTAACGGAAATAGGAATCGCCGATCACGATATCAAAAATGACATTGCCGGCCGTCAGCAAGACCAGGTTGAACCGCCCCTGATCCTCATACCCTTCCGGCAGAAACTTATTGATGTGGCACCGAGCCACCTTGCGATCACCCAGAGCCGCGCGAAACTTCAGCTGCAAGGCCTCGTAGTCGATCTGGAGCGCCTTTTCATCCGCGCTGGTCGCACCAACCGCCGCATCCTTGGCTTGTTCAAAAATCTCGTCCGCTGACATCAACCCTGCCATAACGCCTTACTCCTTCGTTACAAGACTATCCACCACAGAGGCTGTCGTCTATGATTCGAGGCTGTGCGCGGCTCGTCTGGCTCGAATCGCTCGAGCCACCCCGACCAGCGCAATCCCGGCCCACGCAAATTCCAACAACACAAACCCCACTCGTCGATCTTCTATCGCCACGATCCCCAGGAGCAGCGACCCCACGATATTCAGGGCTAGATAGCCGGCGTCCAATTCGCGCCACGTGCCGGCTAGATTGAGCCCGTAGGCCAGGAGCACCATCAGCGCCCCGGCCACCGATATGACCTGCATCACCATGGGGAAACTCACACTCTCGGTCCGGAGCGGACTGCGGAACGGGGTACGGTACCTGGCTGTTTGACAGGATTGCAAGTAGAAACTCCCCCGCCGCCATCTTCTCAGGGAAGACGGTCGAACGCTGGTCGCCACATTGCATTTGCGGATCGATCTCCGGCATACTTCGCGACAAGCAAGGGGAGGCACAGATGAGCGGACAGAGTTGTTTGATCGATGGTTGTCAGGCGAGAGTGTATGCGCCGGCAGGCACCCGTTCTATCTGCAAGGACCATTTTCTGGGATTTCTGACCTGGCGACGACGGCGAGGACCGCAGATGTTCCGCAAGTATGCAGGGCTGACGATGGAGGAACGTGATGTGGTCGCAGCCGAATGGCTTCAGACGCTCGCGACGAAAGACCTCCCGCACCCGATTCCCGGACTTTAATCCCTGGCCTCGACTCGCGCTTCCCTGCTCCGTTCGTGATGCTGCCCCCAAACAAGGGTGCAGAGCCCGCCAGGTTGTGTCACCGGTTACTGACTTCCACCCCTCCGCACCTTTGCATCATTGGCCTGAAGCAGGTTTCGCTCCAACGCCGCTTTCAACAACTGCGCGGTATTGGATGCCCGGAGTTTCTTCATCATATTGGCGCGATGGGTATCGGCCGTCTTCATGCTGATCTTCAGATGCGCGGCAATACTGCGATTGGTCTGTCCTTCCCAGATCAACCGGAGAATCTCCAACTCGCGCGGCGTGAGATCGTCGGGCCTGCGCTTACTGTTGTTCGATACGGCTTCAGTGGACTCTGCCGGATCAGCTTGCGACGCCTTCATACGCGTCCGCTCTATATTGCCCGTTCCATAGTCATTCATGTCGACTAACATACCGCTCCTTCCTGCTCAAGCACTCCCCTCCAAGGTCAGCGCCGTCAGTTCTCCCGCACCGTGACGGGTTTTGAGGTATCCCATAGCCGCTGGAGATACCCTAACACCGCCGAAATCGCTTGTGTGCGTGGTTGCCAGGTCCCCTGTGCGTTGCTGTTTAATTCCACCCACCCTCCATCGACCTTCTGACGCACGATCAATCGTTCGAACATGCCATGCGTGGCCGGCTGAATCGCCAACAAATACTCCTGCTCTTCCCGATCCTTGAGCAAAAACCCTTTCACCGTCATCGTCACTCCTCCTTTTTGCACCCGACATGTTCGCAGAACTTCGCACTCATCCCCTGAATGGCAACTCCCGGCAACTCCTCAAGGACTTCTCCCTACACACACCACCTTCCTACATCAAGGCTTGTGCCAGACCGAAAAGTTCATAGAATCTTCAATATTCATCATCATTTGTGATCAAGAACCAGTTGATTATGTGTTTCCGTAGAGCTGTGCCACATACCCTCGCGACTGCGCCAACGACACGGCGTGAGACAATGTGAGACACATGAACGGGTATGGATGTCCGGCCTGACCAGTCATCAGGCTGACATGCGAAATCGAGCGAGGGAAGAGAGAAGGACTATAGAAACGAGACAGCGCCGGTGATCAGCAGCAGGTTACTCAGCGCAGGCACACCCGTTTAGCGAACGCGTGGCGATATAGGTGAGATTGTTGGTGTATCGAGTAAACCCCTTCCTCCGACCGTAGAGCCGCAACAGACATTGATCGCCCTTCAGTTGGACGAAGAAGCTGTAGTCGGCACCGGATGGCGAAGAGACACCGAAGGGACGGGGACCAAGGGAGCCGGTCGCCAACACCACCGTCGTATTCACAGCCAGGCGGTTAGCCACCTCAGGCGTCTCCCCTTCTTCGAGAAGAATGGATTCGAGTTGACCCTGCACTGTCCGGTGACACGATTCATCCGACAAGGTCGTGATCTGGGCTACCGTCGTGCAACCGGACAGGAGCACAGATCCCAACCCGATCCACTTCAGAGGCCGACTCCCCCGATTCATTTTCAATCTGCCTCCAGGGCGCCACATTGGGCTTCCGACCTCCTGCATGGGGGCGGGGGTCGAGAGGGTGCGAGACACAAGCGTTCTGCCCCCATGGAACGTTATCCTCGGAGGACTCACCACACGACCAGTGCCAGCAGCATGTCCGAGGAAGCGGAACGCAGGGCGCGGCGGCGGCTACCCCATCACCGGGCTGCCGTGATGATGAATCATCAGCCATTCATCGCCGATCCGCTCGAACAGATTGGTCGCAAGCACGCGGGTTTCGACCGGCTGATCGTCCTGTCGACTGGTCAGGTGCTCGGTACAGATCACCCACCCCAGATCCCCGGCCACCTGGACCTGCACGTCGGACAGCTCAAACTTCATGGAGAAGGTGTTGTTGAAAATGAGGACCCACGAATCGCGAACGGCCGGCCAGTCGCTACGGAGGCTCCAGCCTGGATGGATGCAGGTCACATACTCGAGGTGTGCCCACACTTTGTCCATCTGGAGCATATCCAGGCTTTCAAAGGCGGCATAGAAGGCGAGATTGGCACGTGTGATTTCTTCGATACGCTGTTCGACCACGGCTCGCTCCGGCAACGGTGCGGCATTGTACTGCAAACACCGCCGCCGGTGCGAGCCTCATTTACTCGGTGAGGGGGCGGACTCGCGGGGAACCGCCGCACCGCCGAGAGTGGGACTTCTCTCGAGAGTGCAGGCCGCCGCGAGCCCCATCAGCCCGCATGGGTGGCGAGCAGCCCCTCTTCGAGCGCCGTCTTCAGGAGTTGAGCGATATTGGAGACCCGAAGCTTCTTCATCATGTTGGCACGATGCGCTTCCGCCGTTTTGATGCTGATATGCAGCTGTTCGGCAATTGTTCGGTTCGTCAATCCCGCCCACACCAGCTGGAGGATCTCCTGCTCCCTTGGCGTCAGATCTTCGGGACGGCGCTTGACCACCGTGCCGTTGCTCGCCACGGCGACCGGTCCCGCTGACACCTCACGAAGATTGCCCTCTCGACTGAACCGCAAGATGTTCTCGTCGTCATTCCACATGATCCACGCTCCTTTATTTCTGAGCCCACACATTCAGCCGTTAACGAATTGGCCCGGGGAAACCCGACGAAATCGGCGCCAGCCCTTGCAAGTAGGTCAATACCGCCCCGACCGCGCGCGTCCGGTCAGACCATGTTCTGTGGGGCAAGCGACCTATATCGATCCAATCTCCGTCAATCTGCTCTTTGACAGCCGGTTGATCGAAGGGGCCCAACGATGAGGGTGCAATGGTGACCAATACCTCTTGATCAGAGCCGGTTGAGATCAAAAAACCTGCGACGTCCATACGGTCCTCTTTGCGGGGCATCTTGTTTTTGTTTCCTGAGCCAGCCCCTTGACGCTCTCCCAATTGCTGAATTCATATATCAAGGATCGTGCCATGAACATTGCCAAGAGGAGGTTGATGAAAAACTAGGGATTTACGCCGAGGCGTCATCGAGCCTCACCTATCAGGCGTCAATAGGATGGCACACGGTGCTGTGTCACACCTGTCTCATGTGGCGCAGCGCACGCTTGCCAGCTGGGCACCGAGATGCCACCGACGCAAATCTGACACGTGAACTGTTCAGCTGGGATTGGAGGAGGGTACGTGTAGGACGGGATGGGCCTGCCGGGAGGCGTCGGAGTGGAGGTTCACCGATCTCCACGAAATCAGGTCATGGGCGCCAATCTTGACCGGCTTCCTCCGAAGCGGCCACATCGTATTCGGCCAGGCGGCGATAGAAGGTTCGACGACTCATTCCCAGCAAGCGAGCCGCCTCGGAACGATTGCCGCCGGTCTGTTGAAGGGCCCCCACCATGCGAGTCCGCTCATCTTCGCGCTGGAGGGGAACATAGGTCGCCTTTGGCTCCGGATGCCTGATCTCCGGTGGAAGATCCCCTACCTGCACCACCGTCCCTTTACAGTGGATGAGGGCCGATTCCACCGCACTCTTGAGTTCGCGCACATTACCCGGCCATGGATAGGCAGTGAGGACCTGCAGCGCCTCCGGGCTGACTTGGAGAACAGACTTTTCCATCACCGAGCGAAACTGCCCAAGAAAGGCATGGACCAGCAAGGGAACATCGCTGGGCCGTTCCCGCAGCGGCGCCAAACGGAGTCGAGCCACCTTGATGCGATACAGGAGATCTCGCCGGAAGGTCCCCTTCTCGACATCTTCCGCCAGGTTATGGTGCGTCGCCACCACCAGGCGCACATCGACCTTCCGCGGCTTCGATTCCCCCAAACGCGTCACTTCCCGCTCCTGAAGGACGCGCAGAAGACTTGTTTGGACGGCAGGGGAAATATCGCCGATTTCGTCCAGGAAGAGGGTCCCCCCCTGCGCCGCCTCAAAGACCCCCTCCTGGTTATCGATGGCGCCGGTGAAAGCTCCCTTCTTATGTCCAAAGAGCTGACTCCCCAAAATCGAGTCGGTAAAGCCGGCACAATTGACGGCCAAGAAGGTCTGCGAGGCGCGGCGGCTGGCGAGATGAATCGCGCGGGCCACCAATTCCTTCCCCGTGCCGGTTTCCCCTTCGATCAGGACGGTTGCATCCACCGCCGCAATCTTCTGAATCTCCTCGTACAGCACCACCATGGACGGACTTCGGCCGATTAAGTCATGGAACTTTCCATGATCCACCAACTGCGACTGGAGCGCCTGCGCCTGATCTTCTGCGGCAAACCGCCGTCGAACACTCTCGACCCATTGTTCCGCAATCGTCAGCCGCAATTTCAGGAACTCGACGCCGACAGGCTTCACAAGATAATCGTTGACGCCCGCCTGAAGCGCGGTGCGCAAGGCATCGGGCGTATCATGTGCCGTGATCATGACGATGACACAGCGATCGCCGCCAGGACTGGATCTGATAGCACGACAGAGTTGCAGCCCGTCCATACCGCCCCCACGCAACTCCCAGTCGAGCAAGACCAGCTCAAAGGCCCGTTGGCCGTAGGCCACCCAGGCCGATTCCCCATCCTCGCAGGCAGTCACCTCATGCCCGCGCGCCTCGATCACCTGTTCAAACAGCCGTCGGACGTCGATGTGATCTTCCACCAGCAATACGCGCATGACTGCCCTACCTCTGACTCACACATAGACGACGTGCAGGCGATCCAGATAGCGTGTGAATGCATCCAGGGTCTCACGCACCGCTGATCCATCCTTGCGATCTGCCGCCGCCTCAAGGGAGCGCCCATACGCGCTCACGACGTCGAGTCCGTACGTCGCGCCCGCGCCCTTCAACCCATGACCAATTTCACGAACCAACGCATAATCTTCCCGACTGAGGGCCTCCGCAATCTGCAGCAGATCCTGGCGTCGATGCTCCAAAAATCCAGGCATGAGCGGCTCCAGTTCTCCGCTGATCCGAAGCACCACGGGAGCCGAGGACACGCCAGGTGCCGACGGCGCGGCCGAAGCCGTCGTCTGGTAGTACAACTGAATCGCTTCCATCAGTCGCGCCTTGCGAATGGGTTTTGTGAGATGGGCCGTGCACCCCGCCTCAAGACTGCGCTGCACTTCGCCCTGCAATGCATTGGCCGTCAGGGCCAGAATGGGAACCGGATTGCGCCCCTGCGCCCGTTCCCACGCACGGATGGCCTTGGTCGCCGCATAGCCGTCCAGAACCGGCATCTGAATATCCATCAGGACCAAATCGTATGATCCTCGCATGAACATGTCGACCGCCACCTGACCGTTGGCCGCGGTCTCGACTCGATGGGGTGTCGGCTTGAAATAGAACTCCATCATGCGACGGTTGTCCACAAAGTCTTCGGCCAACAGAATCGACAGCCCTGCCGTTCCTCCTGCCCAATCAGGGGTATGCTGGGGGAGCGAGGGCATGGCCGAATGCCTCTCGGCCAATGCCGCCTTGCCGATCACGGCCATCATGCCATTGAACAAATCCGATCGCCGGAATGGTTTGGTGAGATACCGCACCACCCCACACTCCCGTGCCCGAGCCTGATCGCCGACCCGCCGTTCCGAGGTCAACATGATCAACGAGAGTCCTGCCAGCCCCGGTGAGCGGGCGATTGTCTCCGCAACCTCCCACCCGCTGAGTTTCGGCATGCGCACGTCGAGAATCACCAGACGATACGGTTCGCCGGCTTTCACCGCGCGGCGCAACTCCGCCAAGGCTTCTTCACCGCCAGCTGCCTCGGCTGCAGGAATACCCCAGCCGGTCAGCGTTTCGCGCACAATCAAGCGATTCGTGGCGTTGTCATCCACGATCAAGGTGCGCAATGCCGCCAATTGCTCCCACTGAGCCGACGGAACCGCTGGGGCCGGTTGAAGATGTACGGCAAACTTGGCGCTGAAGCTGAAGGTACTCCCCTTGCCGAACTCACTCTGCACCCACAACTTCCCGCCCATCCGCTCGACCAAGCGCCGTGAGATCGTCAGCCCGAGGCCGGTCCCACTGTATGGCCGGGTCATCGACGAATCGACCTGGGTAAACCGTTCGAAAATGACGGCGAGCTTGTCCTCCGGAATTCCAATGCCGGTATCCTTCACGGTGAACAGCAGATTCCCCGGTCCCTCCGACTGCTGATCGCGTTCCACCCGCAACACGACCTCGCCCTGATCCGTAAACTTGATGGCATTCCCCAGTAAATTGAGAAGGACCTGCCGCAATCGATTCGGGTCTCCGACCAGCGCGGTCGGAACATCGGGCTGAATCTGGTAGGCCAACTCCAGATTCTTCTCGGCCGCGCGAACGGCGACCAACTCAGCCGCGCGTTGCACCAAGTCGTTGAGATCGAAATCGACGAGATCGAGATCGAGATGTCCGGCTTCGATCTTTGAGAGGTCCAGGACATCGTTAATCAAACTCAGGAGATTGCTTCCGGCATCTCGAAAGATCTGCACATACTCCCGCTGATCCTCGTTCAACGGCGTCTCGGACAAGAGGTCTGCCATGCCCACGATGGCGTTCATCGGGGTTCTGATTTCATGGCTCATGGTGGCGAGGAAATCGCTCTTGGCCCGATTGGCAAACTCGGCCGCCTCCTTGGCCATCACCAGGGCTTTCTCCGCTTCTTGGCGTTGCTTGGCCTCGTAGGCTAACGTCACGAGATTCCCAATCGATGTGGCAAACTGTGTCTCCTCATTGGTCCAGGCACGCGGCACGCCGGTCCGCTCATGACACATCACGCCGGCCAGCCGGCCTCCGAAAAAAATCGGCACGTCCAACAACGAGACAATGCCCAGTGGCTGGAGATACGCCTGCAGCAATTCGGACGTGCGCGGATCGCTCTCGACATCATGGGCGTTCACCACTTGCTCCCGAAGCAGTTCAGCGAAGTAGCGCGGGTATTGCAAGACATTCAGCCGTTGTCCGTGTGAGTGCCCCGCCGAACCCCGCTCGTACAACTCCGCACATTCAAGCATTGTCCCGCTGTGGTCCAGCAACCAGACACTGGCGCGATCCACCGCCAATGCCTGTGAGGAGGCTCGCATGAGCTCCTCAAGTGCCAACGGCCAATCCCCTGAACCGATGTGCTGGCTTTTTGTCAGACGCATCAGCGCATGCTGATGCGCCTGCAGTACGGACTGACTGTGACGCAACGCGGCTTCCGCCTCCGTTCGCCTGGTAATGTCCAACACGAGCGTCAGCAGACAGTTCTCGTGACCGATGCGAACCGGCTCCACGTTAAAAAGCCCATGCCGCACCTCTCCGGATTTCGTTCGAAACGCCTTTTCCAGATGACGGAGAAACCCCTCTCGACGAAGGGTGTCCGCCAACTGTTGCCGGTCTTCGGGGTGTACCCAGATACCGATGTCCAACGAGGACATGCCGATCAATTCTCTGCGGCTGAATCCCGAGATCCGCACGAAAGCATCGTTCACATCGAGCACCCGGCCGTCTTCCAGCCGGCTGATGGTCATTCCGGCCGGACTGCTCTGAAACGCCTTGGAGAACCGCTCCTCACTTTCGCGCAATGCCTGCTCAACCCGTTTCCGCTCCGTGATATCGCGCGCCACCACTTGAAAGCCGCTGACGGTTTCCCCTTCTACCAACAGTTGTGCATGCTGCCCCAGCCACACCTCGCGCCCGTCCTTCGTGACAACAGGCACCTCATACACCGTTCGCGGGACTTTCCGGACAAATTGCCGGCCATAAAATCGCTCCGCCTGCGGGCGATATTCAGGCTGGACAATGTCCAGATAGTGACGTTCCAGCAGCTCTTCAGGAAGATACCCGAGGATGCGGAGCGAGGTGGGATTGCAATAGGTAAATCGACCGGTCGCATCCGTTCGATAAATGATGTCACCGGCCTGCTCGACCAGTTCGCGATATCGCTCTTCCGTTGCCCGATGTGCAGCCTCCGCCTGGGTTCTCGCGGTGACATCGAGATGGATGCCCATCATCCGGACCATGCGGCCGTTCTCATCACACAGGCCAGACCCCAGCGAAGCAATCCAACGATACGAACCATCTTGATGCTGGAGACGATGATCCAGGCGGAACTGGTTCGCGTATTTCTCCCGAAATAGTGTCACCGTGGCCAGGGCATGCGAACGGTCATCGGGATGAATTCGACGCTCCCAGGCCTCCATTGTCGGCTCGATGTCTGACTCTGTACAGCCTAACTGCGCCTTCCATCTCGGGGAGTAATATGCCGCCTTGGTCTCCAACTCCCATTCCCACACGCCCACGTCCGCCCCTTCCGCGGCTAGTTCGAAGCGTTGCCGGCTCTCTCGCAATGCCGCCTCAACCTGTTGCTGCTCAACCAACTGCTGGCTCAGCCGACTATTGGCGTTCATCAAACTCTGTGTCTGCTCCGCCACTCGCATCTCCAAGCTGCTATTGGCGGCACGCAATGCCGCTTCGGCATCGCGACGTCGAGACAAGAGAACCGCTCCGCTCCACATCAGCCCCACCCCGAGCACTCGATTGAACAGCGCCGTCCTCACCTCGACACCGGCCGGCGCCAGATAAAAGCCGACCCCGAGCAGCACGGTACTCAGCGAGGCATACCACAGTGGTGCGGCTGGGGACGCGAGGGATGAACTCAGCCAGAGGGGAAGCAGGTAGAGCGACCACGCGATGTGGCCGAGCGGAATTGCCACATCCAGCGCGAAAATTCCGATAGTCATCAAACTAATGACGGGCAGCATGATCGTTCGCCTCCTCGCCGCTCAAGGCGAAAGACTGATGTGCGAACCGACTGGCGGTACGACACCGGTAAGATACGCGTATGCCTTGAGGAGGTAAACCCCGGCAATCGGCCCTAGTGTGGCCCTACCAGGAGATACGCAGGATGGGTGTTTTGGAAAAGCAGCGGCACAAGGCATCAGCGCATGCTGGCCATAACAGCGCAACAATCGGCGGAGAAGGTGGCCCTGAGTGATTCCGATTGGGGTTCAGCGGGAGGATAAGCGCGAAAGCGGGATGGCCCTATGCTGCTTAGGACGTTCTTTCTACCTGCCAGCTGTGAGTTCCGCACAGGACGAGGTGCTGCCCGGACCTCACGGACTGAACAGGTTGCAATTTCTCGTCGAGGAACGTGATGGCCTGGACCATGTGCTCGCCCTTGGCGTCACGGTCGGTTCGATCGGCTAGGGACGTGCGCGCCCCGCAAAGGCTGCACTCATATGCTGTTCAAAGATCTGCTGCGGCTGACCAGTTCCCACGACACGCCCTTGGCTCAGGAGAACCACTCGCTGACACAAACTGGCTACCGCGGCACATCATGATTGACAAGAATGACCGTACACCAAGATTTTCACGACAGGCCGATTTCCAATGGGATCCAATTCGGCCGTGAAGCGGATTCCTGCACCGCATCCAACGCTCGCTGAACAGCCAAACCATCGTAAAAGGAGGCATCTACGTCCTTGTTCAAGCCTCCTCTCAAACAGGCATCGACAAAACTCCTCATCATCAAGCCAAGACAATGGGGGGTGCCATCCGAAGCTTGCCTGGGTAAGGAAACGAAGGTCCAGTTCGGATGCGTAGAGCAGGACATGCGTAACACGTCCACGGAGCCGCGGCTTAACGAAGCCCGTAACGCTCCCTCTCGCCCAACGACCTCGATATACGCTCGGTCGCCGGAATTCGGTGTAGCGCGACTCACAAATAATTGGCCCTGAATGCCGTCTCGACAGACAAACCAGGCTGAGGCGATATCATCGGTTTCCACCCGCGCCAGCACTCCGGTCTTGGAATCAATTCGCTCTCGGGGGATCAACACCGTACTGCCGGCAACAGCTTCAATCGGCCCGAGGACGAACCCGACGAGATCGAACAGATGGGATCCCACGTCGTACAGCACTCCAGCGCCCGCACACACTAACTTTTCCCGGAACCCGATCTGGGAGTCCGGCCTCACCCCATCCCAGGAGGCATATTGCACCCGCACATGATAGGGTTCGCCGATATCCCCCCTCTGTAGCCGCCGTTTTAATTCTTGCACACCGTACAGATACCGATAGGTGAACGCGATTTGGTGGATCAAGTGACTGCCCTCTGCGGCCTGCAGCATCTCCGTGGCCTCAAGTGCGTTCATCCCCAGAGGCTTTTCACAGAAGACATGCTTCCCGCATGCGAGCGCAGCCTTGGCCTGAGCCGCATGAGCCACATTGGGGGTGGCAATGGTGACGGCATCAATATCGTTGCGTGCGCACACTTCCTTATAATCAATCGAAATTTCAGGCACGCCAAGACGTCTGGCCACAGCCTGGGTGCGTGAACGATCCCGTCCACACAAGGCAACGACCTCTGCCTGTGGATGGGACTGGAGACCAGGGACATGGCAAGTTTCAGCAAACGCCCCTGCTCCGATTACGGCCAGGCGGAGTTTTGGCATAAGAAGACCCGAACTGGATGGACAAGCAACCATGCTCTGACTGGCGAATGTTCCGCCAATAGAGAATATGCCGAGAGCATTCTATTGTATGAGATGTTGGGCTAGCACACAGGACCTACGCTTCTCAACGAGGCTTCTCTGAGAAGCTTGACCACCCTTTCCAGCAACAACACGCGTAGACTCTTGATAGTTTAGCAGGAAACAACAAAAAGTTAACTGTTATTTTCTTTACTTATCAGTCCCCACCAGCCCGGTTCGAATGGCCAGCCGCACCAATCCGGGAATGTCATGAATATCCAACCGCTCCATTAATTGGGCTCGATGCGTCTCCACGGTTTTGACACTCAGATCGAGCCGGTGCGCAATCTGCTTTGTCGAGCTGCCTTCGGCGATCAACTGGAGAATTTCCCGTTGGCGTCCCGTGAGTTTCCCCAATGGCCCTGCAGCGGCAGCACCCTGACGACAATAGACATCCAACGTGAATTTCGCCATGGCTGAGGTGAGGTAGGTTTCCCCCCGACACACCGCTTTGAGGGCAAGTTCCAATTCCGACCGGTCGGCGTCTTTCAAGAGATAGCCCGATGCACCAGCGCGTAACGCCTCCTTGAGATACTCTTCGTTTGTGTACATCGTGAGCATGATGACTTTGGCATTCGGGCACTCCTGGCACATACGACTCGTGGCCTCCAGCCCATTCATCCCTGACATCGCAATATCCATCAACACGACGTCGGGCTTCAGTTCTTTGGAAACCCGCACCGCCTCTCGGCCATCGCTGACTTCCCCAATCACCGCGACCTCGTCCATCTTCTCCAGCAAGGCCCGAAACCCGGCACGCACCAATGTGTGATCCTCCGCGAGCAACACCCTGATCTTGTTCATGGCAGAACCTCCCGACTGCCCCCGGGAATACTGATGACAGGAAACGAAGCACGAATTTCCGTCCCCTCTCCCGGGGCAGACGTGATCGTGACTGTTCCGCCGGCAAGTTGAACCCGTTCCTCCATCCCCGACAAACCCACACTGGTGCCGGCTCTGGATCCCGCGCGAACCGTCTCCGGGTCAAAGCCGATTCCATTGTCCCGAATGACGAGGTTCAATTCCTGGGGGAACCGCTCCAGCCGCACCTCTACCTTGTTCGCTTGCGCGTGGCGAGCCACATTGGTCAAGGCCTCCTGCGTCAGCCGAAAACAGGCGATCTCAATCTCCGGCGAAGGCCGGCTCGCCAGAGTTTCAGCCGAGACCAATGCTTCCCACCCCGCACGCTCCGCCTGGCGACCGACATACCATCGGAGCGCCGGCCCCAATCCCAGTTCGTCCAATAGTGAGGGGCGTAAATCCAAGGCCAAATTGCGGACACGTTGCAGTACCTGCCCGAGAATCTCCAGACTATCTACGATCTGATTCTCTACGGCCTCGCTGTTAGGTCCCGTACGAAGCTCTCGCAGATTGAGCTTGATCGCAGTCAACGCCTGCCCGATCTCATCGTGCAAATCACGGGCAATCGCACGACGCTCTGATTCTTGAATTTCCATCAGGCGACGGGACAAGATGCGTAACCGTTCGTTAGCCTCGCGTAACGCAGCCGTGCGTTCCAGCACCCGCACCTCCAGCTCCTCATGCGCAGTCCGCAACGCCTCCTGCGTCCGCTTCTGTTCGGTAATATCGGTATTCAATTCGAGACTTCCGCTCGGAGTCCCCGAGGAATCACGCAGCAACGTCCACCGGCTTGCCACCGTAATGATCCGTCCCGCACGAGTTTTATGCACCAATTCTCCCCGCCAGAATCCCTCACGCAGAAACTCCCGCTTAATCTCTTCCAGGGGACGCGGAAACGTCGTGCTCAAAAACTCATGAATATAGGCTCCCACCGCTTCCTCAGGTGTCCATCCGTACAGTCGCATCGCACCGTCATTCCAATAGGTAATCGTGTCACTCACCAAGTCTCGAACCAGGATGGCATCATTGGCCAGATCGAGCAATTTTGCCTGTCGGCGAAGCAACGCCTCCGCCTGCAACTGCTCACGACGGTCCTTGATCACAAAGCAATAGCCGACGATACGTCCACGCTCATCAGGAAGGGCACTCACGAAGAGGCGCACAGGAATCCGGCATCCACTGCCATCGATATAGGTCCACTCCTCCTCGGCCATCTGTCCGAAGTTGACCAATGCGACAATCACATCAAAAGGTTTTTCGAGCATCTTTCCAATCTGAGCCGCAAGCGCAGATCGTCGAGCCTCCAGTTCGACGGGATCATGAAATGTAGCCGGGGTGACGCGACCGACGACCGTCCCCGCAGTCACACCGAGCAAACGCTCGGCAGCGGGGCTGAAACTCGTGATGGTCCCATCCGGTCTGGTGGAGATCACCGCAACCCTGCTCAACCCACCGTCGCCGAATTCGGCCGTACCTCCACCCATGCCTGGTCCCTCTGTTTGGGAGATCACGCTCATCGACACAATCGTTGCCCCACGCCGAAGATAGCCTCACGCTTCAAACAGGTTCATACCATCTTTTCTTCTCACGGAGAATTTGCGCGACGACAGGTCGGAACGACACCCGAACTCTGGGTGTTCGCGAGACACATCACGCATTCGGAAGCAGGCCTATCCGGCACTCTTGAGCCGAGCAGACTGCCGTCCGACCAACCACACCCCTGCCAGAATGAGCGCGATACCCGAGACCTCGCGACCGCCGATCGATTCACCGAGCACAAGGGCTGACAGCAGAAGTGCCGACACAGGAATCAGATTCACAAACACGCCGGCCCTCGAAGGCCCCACGCCTTGCACACCATATAGCCACGCCTGCTGGCCAAGCGCCGTGGCGAAAATGATCAGATAGCCCAAGGCCAACCATCCAGACAGGGGAACCACACTTATGCCGGTGACCAGAAGCTTCCGGTCGGTCCAGAGCAGGGGGATCTGCAGCATCAGCGAGAGTGACAAGGTCGTCCAATTCACGGTGAGCGGAGAGAGGCGCTCCATTACCTGTCGACCGCCGATCGAATACAGCGCCCAACTCACCAATCCCAACAGCACCAACGAGCCACCAAGCCAGGGATTGTCTCCCGTCGGAGCATCTCCTCCGACGCCGGACACCAGCGCCACACCGGCGAAGGAGACCGCACAACCTCCCGCCACTGTGGTGAAGGGAACATCCCGGACCAACAGGGAAGAGAGGAGTGCAGTGATAGCCGGACTCGCGCCGATAATCACACCGGCGGTCGCGGCGCCCACATACCGTAAGCCGAACAAGGTTAACAGATGATTGCCCAGCACGCCGAGGCCCAGAAGGAACAACCATTTGAGATCGCGGGCAGTCAGTGTGGTCCGCCCCCCCTCTGTCCACCACCAGAGAGGGATCAAAATCACCAGCGCGCCGAGGCCACGCAACAGGGAGGTCTCGACGGCTGAAAATGCACCGAGTGCCAGTTTCTGTCCAACGATCGAGCCGCCCCACACCAGTGCGGACGTGGTCAACGCCGCATAGGCGGCCGGTGCTGAGGGTTTGTCCATCCGTTCTAGTTCTCCACAGAATTCATGGCCACCAACTCATCTGGCAAAGACGGCGCAAGATGCTACCGTGAGGGTTTCGGGGAAATGATCCACACCCCATCGCGAATCGTGGCCAGTACAGCCGTCATACGGGTATCAGCGGCCACCACCCGATTGAGTTCCTGAATGGCCGCCGTCCGATCGTCCGGTGGGGGATTCAGCAACACATCGCCGCTCCACAACACATTGTCGATCAGAATCACGCCACGCGGAGACAGTAACTCGATCGCGCGACGGTAATAATTCACATAATTACCCTTGTCGGCATCGATAAAGATCACATCAAACGGTCCAGTGAGGCTCGCCATCGTCTCGAGGGCCGGGCCCATCCGGATTTCAATTTTCCTTCCATGCGGGGATTGGGCAAAAAATCGGCGAGCCACGGCGGCGGAAGCCTCATCAACCTCGCACGTCACCACCCGTCCCTTCTCGGGCAGGGCCTCGGCAAAGCAGAGCGCGCTGTAGCCCGTAAACATGCCGATTTCCAAAATCCGCTCGGCCTGTACGAGACGGGCCATCATATGGAGAAATGCACCTTCAAGCGGCCCCACGATCATTCGCGCGAACTCCATCGTCCGCTCCGTTTCCTCTCGGAGTTCTCGGCGAACCGACGTTTCCGGCAAGGAATAGACCGCCGCATAGGCATCGATATCGGGCGACACGAGATCGGGCATGAGTTTCACTCCAGTCAAGACTTGTGCGACAATTCGCACCGACCGCGAATCATACCATGGACACCCCAGCAGAAGAGGCCCGCAGGTGAAGACATTGGCAACCTTGGAACCGTTAATAAACCGTCTCCTCGAAATCCGGCGGATCCAGAGCGCCGCTTCGGTCCTCTCGTGGGACCAGGAAACCTATATGCCTGCCGGAGGCGGAGCGGCGCGAGCAGAACAAATCGCGACACTGGAAGGCCTCGCACACGAGAAACTCGTGTCCCAGGAGGTCGAAACCCTTCTCGCCGACTGGATCGACCCCGCCACGGGCCAGGCAGCCGCGGGGTGGGACGAGCCGTCGCGCTCGTTGCTCCGTGAAACCTGGCGTGACTTCAGCCGAGCCCAAAAGCTTCCGTCCGCATTTGTGATCCGACTGAGTCGCGAATGCTCCTTGGCCCAACAGGCCTGGGTGACGGCACGGGAAGAGAGTCGTTTCTCAAAATTCCTGCCCTCGCTCCGAACCATCATCAGCCTGAAACGTGAGGAAGCCGACTACCTCGGGTACCGAAATTCTCCCTATGACGCGCTTCTGGATACCTATGAGCCTGGCGCGACGATTGGACAACTTGCCCCCTTGTTCACCGAACTACGCGAACGGCTCGTCGTACTGCTGAGAAAGGTCCAGGCCAGCGGGGTGGCCGTCGATGACACCTGTTTACACCAACGCTTCGACCAGGCCAAGCAAATCGAGTTCGGACGGCTCGTCCTCGTGGCAATGGGATATGACTTCGAACGTGGCCGCCTCGACCTCTCGGCACACCCCTTCACGACCTCCTTCCATCCCACAGACGTCCGAGTGACGACCCGCGTCTTTGAGAAAGATTTACCCTCCTGCCTATTCAGTTGCATCCATGAAGGTGGCCACGGCTTGTATGATCAGGGCCTGGACCCCCGGTACTATGGATCCCCGCTGGGCGAATCTGTTTCACTCGGCATTCATGAGAGCCAGTCCCGCCTGTGGGAGAACTGCGTGGGCCGATCGCGCGCGTTTTGGCACTGCTTTTATCCGATCCTGCAACAGACGTTTCCACAGCAACTGGCAACTGTCCCCCTCGATCTCTTCTATGCGGCGATCAACCGAGCCTCCCCCTCGTTGATTCGTGTCGAGGCCGATGAGTTGACCTACAATCTACACATCATGCTCCGCGTTGAAATTGAACAAGCGCTGATTGAGAATCGCGTCCAGCCGGATGACTTACCTGAGCTCTGGAACGAAAAAATGCAGTCCTACCTGGGAATCGTTCCAGAGCAGGATGCCGAGGGTGTCCTGCAGGACGTACATTGGTCGATGGGCGCATTCGGCTACTTTCCCACCTATACCTTGGGCAACCTCTATGCGGTGCAATTCTTCGAACAGGCCAAGCAAGAATTGCCTCAGTTGGAAGAACACATCGCAGCAGGGCAGCTCGTGCCACTCCGACGATGGCTGGAACAAAAAATTCACCGTTGGGGACGCATGTTCACCCCGGACCATCTTGCCCGGCGCGTGACGGGCAAAGGAGTCAGTCCGGAACCATTTCTGCGCTATCTGGAGGGCAAATATCGAGAGCTCTACCAGCTATGAAGGAGAAGTCCCCCCTGCGTCGAATGTAGGGAAGGGACTTCCCTCGACCTCCTCGCGCATGACAGCCAACCCAGCGATATACCTAGGGCCATAACAGGACGCTTCAGCTCTAGGGATATCTTCGACAATCATGATAGTCTTCAGTGAGAGATACATAAGCGTATGAATTCCTGAGTGCTGACCCCGCTCCAGTAGATGAATCGGCTGAGCACGTGGGCTGTGGAATCACGGGAACCACCTGGACCTTCCGATTGCACGAAACGCATCGAACAGGTTCTGGGTCTTCCAGGAGATGTCCACAGAAGAAGCTGCCACGACTAGACGACAGGAAGGGCATCACGACATGCGCAGTCCGTCCTGCCATCAGCTCCCGAACGGCTCTCCCGATACGATGAATTCGCAGGGGTGATTCATTCGCCGAACGCCCCTGTGTCCCAACACAGCCGGGCACCGCAACGCACCGTGAGAGACTTGCTGGCCGTGGACGTACTCGACGAATCGCCGACCCTTAAAACCAATCTCAAGATACTCCTCGCCGACGACCACGCACTCCTCAGACGAGGTCTTCGAGAATTTCTCCAAGACTTCCTCACTGAGGACGACCAAACACCCTACATCGCAGAAACAGGATCGGCCCAACAGGCGATTGAGCACATTCGCACGGCCGCCTGGGATCTTGTGATTCTGGATCTCAACTTGCCCGACATGCCTGGCCTGGAGGTGTTGCGCATTCTCAAATCGGTACAACCGGGGCTACCAGTGCTGGTGGTCAGCATCTATTCCGAAGAACATTATGCGGCCCGTGCCGTTCGAGCCGGTGCCCTCGGCTACCTCACGAAGGAGACAGGGCCGGAGGAACTCCGCACGGCGGTCTCACGTATTCTGCAAGGCGGACGGTACATCCCGCCCACTCCCAGCGACCAACCACGCCGTGAGGCGGTCTCCACGGGAAATCCTCTCTATATGGACGCACTTCCAGCCGGACTTTCGGATCGGGAAATTGAAGTGCTCCAGTGGATCGCTCAAGGCCGCCGCCTGACGGAAATTGCCGAGCACCTAAACCTCAGCATCAAGACGGTGAGCACCTACCGCTCTCGACTACTCATCAAGCTCGGCATGAGGACCACCGCGGAATTGATTCGCTATGCTCTCGACCAACAATTGGTCTGACCGCACCGGAGATTCGAAAGGAGGCCCACCTTCACACCCATACACATATGCAAGCGGGACTGTCCCTGCGATGCCGACACACGCCACGACAAGCCGGCACCTCGCGATTCATCATCATTTCGTGTCGGGGGATTATGGCCAACATCCTTATCATTAACGCCGACTCGAATCTAAAACGGCTGATCAAGCTGGCCCTGCCTGGGATGGAACATTTCGTTCAACACAGCGCCAGCTGGCAAACTGCCTGTACGCACCCCTCCTCCTCCAAACTCGATCTGGTCATCGCACGCCTTGTCGCCGATGACGATCAAGGGCCGGAGGACCTTATTGAGCTCCGAAAAGCCTTTCCGACTGCCCGGCTGATCGTCACGGCAGCACTGCACGACCCAGCCTTGGAAGGCCAAAAGTTTCAGCGCGTCGTGCGCGAGCTGCAGATTGAATACTGCTTGCTTGAGCCGATCGAAACCGGAGCGATGCTGCACACGATTCAAGCGGCACTCGCACTCCCTCAACGCTCCGGATCAGGACCGTCTTCAGGAAGAGCAGCCACCGGGACGTGACGGTCGAACGCTCGACGACAGGTTCACCAGCCTAACGGTATCGCATGATGGGGGCGTAAGACCGGCCCCCTGGCAGCAGGCATGTTCAGGGCTGACTAATACCCCATCGCCACATTCAACTTCGCCAATTGATTTGCGGGAAGGAGAAACTCCGACGCCACTTCGATTCTGGCCGGGACGAGCAGTGTGGTGTGAAAAACAATATCGCGGATCGGAATTTTGCACTCCGGCTGTTGAGGGGTGCTCAACTCGACCGATTCTACGGACTGCGTAATGGCGGTGACATCCTGCGACCCATAGGTAGAAATGACGGCGTGTATCAGGTCTCGAACTTTTTCATTGACCTCATTGCCGTCAATCCCCTTCATTAGCAGAGGGAGCAATTCATCACGAACCTGATCCGAGGGGCTGAAATTCTCGATCCGCTCCTTCCGCCGCAGAGAAGTCAAATCGTTATCCAGGTCTCGGCTAAACGCACCGTACGCAAACCGAACGAATTCGAAATGAAACCCCTTCATGCCTTTTCCAAACAGTTGTAATTCACAGAGAAAGCAGAGCTGTTGGAGTTTGACATCGCTCAAGAGGCCATACGGTTCGGCCAACGACAGCACATACAGCAGCAAGGCCCGATCCACAGTCATTTCATGAGGCTTTCGCACGGATCTCATCTCCTCTGCAAGCGCGGCAACGGGGAGGACTATAAACAGGCCCCTTTGTGTTCGTCAATCGATGATCCTAAGTTCATGCTACCCTCTTGACCCATTCACCCCCTTTCGTTTTTAATGGGCCTCTTTCACGCCGAACGACACGCCATGAGCAAAACTCTCAAAGAAATGGATGTGCTTCGCCAACATCTGGCCAAGCATCAATTGAAACTGACTCGCCAGCGAGAACTGATCCTGACGGCGTTCCTTCGACAGGAGCACGTCACGGCGGAAACCATGTACCATCAGCTTGCCAAGAAAGATCCCCATCTGGGGCTGGCCACGATCTACCGCACGCTCAACCTCTTCTGCGAGGCCGGAATTGCCCAGGCGCGCCACTTCGGCACGCAGACGCAATACGACAATATCTCGCACAAAGGGCATCACGATCATCTCATCTGCACCGGCTGTGGCACGATCGTCGAGTTCGAGAATTGCGAAATCGAACGGCTGCAGGAGGAGGTCGCGACAAAAAATGGTTTTGTGATCCAAACCCACCGCCTGGAACTGTACGGTCTCTGCCCGCGCTGCCGCCATTGACGGCGTGCCGTCTCATTCGGTATCATCTTGAGACGGCTTATCAATTTCAACTAGAGCGCCCGTTTCGGGCAATCCTTACACGTGGAGGCATGCCGCATGGCTTCATCCCCTCGCTCCCTCTTCGCGCTGGCCTTTATCCTCGGCAGTCTACTGTGCTCCCAACTTCTCACCACACCTGTGGAAGCAGCGGACAAACTCGTCGTCTATTCTGGTCGAGCCGAGCGCCTAATCAAGCCGGTTCTGGACGAATTCCAGTCCAAGAGCGGCATTCAGGTCGAACTCTTGTCTTCGGGAACAACTGAACTGGTCAACCGGTTGCAGGCCGAGGGCGACCACAGCCCCGCAGACGTCTTCCTCACCAACGATGCCGGGAGCCTCGAGCATGCCCGGGAACTGAAACTACTCCGGCCCATGAACATGCGCGAAGTCGAACGAGCCATTCCTCCACAGTTCCGCGCAAGCGACAACAGTTGGATCGGACTGTCTGGGCGATTCTGGATCGTCGTCTACAACACGAACCTGGTCAAACCTGAACAGATCAACTCCTTACTCGATCTGGCTCAACCGCAGTGGAAAGACAAGATCGCCATTCCAAACTCCGGCAGCGAGTACCTCCAAGCCGGCGTCTCCGTTATCAAAGCCACTTTCGGCGATGACCGCACGAAGCAATTTCTACAAGGTCTCAAGGCCAACGCCGGAACACAGGTGTATCAGAAGAGCTCGCAAATCGTGGAAGCGGTGGCCAAAGGCCACGTTGCCCTCGGGATCGTGAACCACTACTACATCTATCGGCACCTGGCCGCCCAGCCGGCCGCGCCCATCGCCGCCATTATGCCCGATCAGCAGGAGGGCGGGATGGGGGCCATCATGAACGTGACCGGAATCGGGATCACCCGCACCTCGAAGCATGTGGACAGTGCCAAGCTATTGGTCGAGTTCCTGGTGGCTCAAGCTGGACAAAAACTGTTCGCAGACCTCGATAAAGAATACCCGTTGCACCCGGACGTCAAAGCCGACCCGGCGCTGGTCGACCGCCACAGCTTCCGCGCGGCACTCGTGCCGCTGGCCCGACTCGCGGAACTGCGCGAGAGCACACTCACGCTCATCGAGCAAGTCGGCCTTCGCTGATCCCTTAGCCGCCTATGTTCCCTACGACACGCATCCACGCACCATCGTCGCTGCAATGGGTCAGCCTCATTACCGCCGCGTTCCTGGTTCTTCCCACCGGCTATATTATTTACGTGGCCATGACGGCTGCGCCTACCGTGTGGACTCGCCTGTGGTCTACGCGCATCCCGGAATTGCTCGGCAACACCCTCTCGCTTGCCGCCAGTGTGGCACTCACCACCCTGGGGCTTGGGCTCTCCCTGGCCTGGGTTATCGTACGTTACGAATTTCCCGGCCGCCGTATTTGGGAATGGGCGCTCGCGCTGCCTTTAGCCATGCCAACCTACGTACTGGCGTACGTCTATGCCCATCTCCTGGGAATGGGCGGACCGGCAGAACAGTGGTGGCAGGCCATGCTGGGATCGGAGGCACGACTGCTCTCCCCCCAAAGTTTTCTTGGCGTCACACTCATCATGGCTCTGGACACCTTCCCGTTCGTCTACCTGCTGGTTCGCGGAGCGCTTCTTAACCTCAATCTGTCTTTTGAGGAAGTGGCTCGAGTCTGCGGCGTTGCTCCCTGGGCCACGCTGTGGAGAGTCACACTACCACTCATCCGTCCCGCCATCGCAGCGGGTCTTGCCCTTGTCGTGCTGTATGTGATCTCGGACTTCGGGGCCGTCTCACTCCTCCGCTACCAGACCCTTACCTATGCGGTCTATCAGCAAATGACCAGCCGCTACGACCACACGGCTGCCAGCATCCTGAGTCTGCTCCTCGTGCTCATGGCTGGAGTCTTCCTCGCCACTGAGCGGTGGTTTCGCCAGCGCAGCCGCTTTTATCAGACAACGGGTCGGTATCGGAAGGCCGCGCGCCAGCAGGCTGGCCCCATAGGAACACTCTTGATTACCGGCTACGTGCTCTTGGTCTTTGGCGTGTCGTTCGGCGTGCCTGCAGCGATGTTAATTCATTGGAGCATTGAAGCCATCGCGCAAGGGGCACTGGATGCGCGCTTCATTGGCTTCGTCTGGAACAGTAGCTTTCTTGCGGCCCTGGCGGCCAGTGCTGCCGTCATCATCGGGCTTCCATTGGCCTATCTCGCCAACCGTCGTCCAACCCGGCTCAATCTCGCCTGTCTCCATGCAGCCTATGCGGGATATGCGCTACCAGGTCCCGTCGCGGCCCTCGCGGTGCTCGTGCTCTTCACGCAGTTTGTCCCAGCCCTATACGGCACCGTCGTCGTATTGTTGATCGCGTACACTCTGCACTTTCTCCCCGTCGGACTGCAGTCGATGGAGCCGGCGCTGCAACAGATTACCCCCAACGTGGAGGAAGTCGCGCGCACCCTGGGCTGCACAACCCAACAGAGCCTGCGACGCATCACACTGCCCCTGGTTCGTAATGGTTTCACTGCGGCATGGGTACTCATGTTTCTCCAAACGATGAAGGAACTCCCAGCAACTTTGCTGCTGAGGCCGGTGGGATTTGATACACTGGCCATTCGTGTCTGGCTGGAAGCCAGCGAAGAGTATTACCAACTGGCGGCGCCGGCCGCACTGCTGATTGTCTTCCTGAGCCTTCCAGCGCTGATGTTGCTGGTTTCCAAGGACTGGCGTGGACACGCGAAGGAGAGCGCCACGTGAGCCCAGTGAACGAATCAATTACAGGCGAGCAACATACTAAGTCAGGGGATATGGTGTCGAACGCGCTGGATATGCCTACTGAACGTTCGGCCGTTCTTGAATTGCGTGACGTGTCATGCGCGTATGAGCCGACCAGGCCGGCCGTCGAAGGCATTACCTTCACGGTCCACGAAGGGGAAATCCTCTGTCTGCTAGGACCTTCCGGCTGCGGCAAGACGACGATCCTTCGCGCCATCGCAGGATTTGAACGAGTGACCGCTGGCAGCATCGCGCTGTCGGGGCAACTGGTATCTTCGCGGGACACCATGATTCCCACTGAACAGCGGCATATCGGCATGGTCTTCCAGGAATACGCACTGTTCCCGCACTTACGGGTCGAGAAGAATATTGCCTTCGGCCTGCAGCACCTTTCGCGAGCCCAGCAGCAGACGATTGTCGATGACCTTCTCACGTTAACCGGCCTGCGGGGATTGGAGCATCGCTATCCGCATGAACTCTCCGGCGGTCAACAACAGCGCGTTGCTCTTGCTCGTGCCCTGGCCCTTCGTCCGGTGCTCCTCCTCCTCGATGAACCATTCAGCAATCTCGATCCCGATATGGCAAGTCGTATGCGTCAGGATCTTCACGCCTTGCTGAGGCAAACCAAGACCACGGCTATTCTGGTGACCCATGATCATGACGAGGCCTTTTCCATGGCCGACCACGTCGCAGTCTTAAACAAAGGACGGTTGGAACAGTTCGATACGCCGGAAGCCATCTACCACCTTCCTACGACCCCCTTCGTTGCTGACTTTGTCGGGCAAGCGGACTTTATCGCCGGAGTCGTAACTCACCAAGTGGTGGCAACCGAAATCGGTGACTTTCCGAATACTCAGAACCTCGCGACGGGTACACAGGTCGTTGTGATGATACGTCCCGACGACCTTCACATCGTCCCGACAAAAGGGGCCGACGCCCGTATCCTTGCTCGGCAATTCAAGGGATCTGAAAACGTCTACACGATTCAATTGCCGTCAGGCCAAATCGTGCATAGCAGTGAATCATCCCTGAGCATTTATCAGGTTGGGACTGCCATCGCCTTGCGCGTGGTGGCGACCCATACCGTGTTGTTTTTGCAACCATCCGGCGCACCGCCGATGGTATCGTGAGTTCAGACCCATATTCGGTCGCCATACCGAACACGACGCAGAAGAGCATAGTAGTGATGTGCTGCGGGCTTGCCCGCCGCGCGATAACAGTGAGAGGTGGAGGATGAACGAATGGACGTGCTGAAGAACGCGGTTGAGTATGGGATCATCGGCCTATTAATCGCCTTGAGCGTCTGGTCGGTCGCGGTCGCGGTCGAGCGATGGCTCTACTATCGACGGGTAGATCTGGCACAATTTGCAGACGTTCAAACGTTTGAAATGGCACTGACCAAGCGGCTCGTCATCATCGGTACCGTCGCCGCAAATGCCCCGTATATCGGCTTGCTGGGCACGGTCCTAGGAATCATGATGACGTTTCATACCATGGGCACCTCCGGAACGATGGCCGTGAACACGATTATGATCGGCCTGAGCCTGGCCCTGAAGGCTACGGCCGTCGGTCTCCTGGTGGCAATTCCCTGTGTCGTTATGAACAATATTCTTCGCCGACGCGTCGCTGAACTGCTGACGACCTATAAGGTGCATCATGGAACGCGAAGTTAATCAGATCAACGTCATCCCGCTGGTCGATGTCATGCTGGTGCTGCTCGTCATCGTGCTGACGACCGCCACCTTCATCAGTACGGGTCAAATTCCCGTAAACCTTGCAAAAGCCAAGGAGGCCGGGGATCATAAAGATGTTCCCGTCGTGGTCACGTTGACCGCCAACGGAGATTTGTTTCTCAATGATCGTCCCGTCCCGGCGGATGGTCTGAAGAGCATGCTGCTGGTCCATCCGAAGGAATCCCTGGTTGTCGTGCGCGCGGACAAAGTCACCCTGCTCGAACGTTTCGTCTCAGTTGTCGATGAAATCCGTGGCCTGGGATTCCAATCTGTCAGCCTCGAGGTCGTTCGCCTGTGACGGCTTTCCATCCCGGCACGCCGGATCCGTTCATCCGTATGCGTCTAAGCGGCTGGATCATTTCGCTCTGCCTGCATGGCGCAGCCGTCATTTTGGCAGCATTCCTCGCCGCCAGAATCGGACTAACCCCGCCTTCATCGTCGTTCCGTTGGGACGTGACAGTCGTCGCCTCAGCACCCGCTACGCCATCAGCAACGACCGACAAGCCACAGGTTGCTGCCACACCATCGCGGATAGCAGAACGGAGGACGCTCGGAACACCGCACCGCGCCACCCCCGCTGACTCATCACGTTCGACGAAATCGGTCCTGACCTCGCAGAGCACCGTCCATGAACCGCAGACTTCGGTTCCGGTTGCCCCATCGCCGCCCCAAAATAGTGAACTGACGTCTCAACCTCCCATGATACCTCCTGCTCCCGAGCCCCTGGAATCACTCCGTGAGCAGCCGGCCTCGGAACAATCTCTTCCATCAGCAGTTGAACCTCCGGCAGAAGCTCACGAACACCACACATCTTCACCTTCTCCGAGCAAAGACAGCGAGACGATCGCACAACCACCGTCGTCACAACACGTTCTCCAGCAAACGCCTGAAGAGACGCCAGCTCCTATTTCAACCGCAGCCCTTGCCCCATCAACAAGCACCACGCCGGTGACTCGAAAGCCCGACTACGGTTGGCTTTCGGGCGTCCTATTGCCGCGCATTGAAGCGCTGAAGCAGTATCCCATCGATGCGCGACTCAAACATGCTGAGGGACGAGTGGTTGTACGAATTGTCATTCAGGAAGATGGACAAATCCTGTCCGCAACGATCGCCAAGAGTTCTGGGCATGACATTCTCGATCAGGCAGCCCTTGAGACCATTCGAAAAGCTTCACCCATCATGCTGACTCAGCCTCTAGAGAAATCGCAGATCACAATACAAGTGCCCCTCAGCTATCAATTAGGACGATAATATCGGTTGATGGTGAGGAGCAGCTGTTAGGTCGGCCACATTGGAGCTATTCGTGCCCCCCATGAATCTTGACTCGTTCTTTGAGATATGACGAGACCCAAACGTTTCCATCACGATCAACGATGACTGCACCAACCCCCGGCAGACGCTCGATCAGCGCTAACCCTCGTTCTCGCCCCATCACAAAAATTCCAGTGTCCAATCCATCCGCCATCGTCCCGTCTCTTGCTATAACCGTCACGCTTTGACAATCCTGTGCCGGGCGTAACGTCGCCGGATCGAGAATATGATGGTATCGGACTCCATCCCGTTCAAAATACCGCTCATAGTCACCGGCCGTGGAAATCGCTTCATCCTGGAGATCAACAGATGCCAACAGGGCATCTTCTCGTCGTGGATGCCGAATGCCAAACACAAATGTTTCGTGCCCTGGAAGTCGACCAAATGTCTTAATGTCGCCCGAGAGGGCAACGACTCCGGCTGTTGCTCCTGCCTTTCGCATCGCTGCGACAGCCATGTCCGCAGCGTATCCTTTGCCGATGCCCCCCACATCAACGCGCATGCCGGGTTTTGCGAGATAACCGGTACTGGGGGCGACATCGAGATGAAGCTCTCGCAGATCCAGAAGTGGACGAACCGCTTGCAACATCTCATCCGAGGGCACCTGTTGCCGATCTAAGACGCTCCACGCCTCAACAGCAGGCCCCACGAGGATGTTGAACCCTCCTTCGGTCAGACGAGCCATCTCGATCGATGTCTGCAAGATATGCATCGTTTCAGGACTGATCGTAACTGGCCCTTTCCCCGCTGCGGCATTCATTTGAGACAGTTCGCTGGTTGCAATCCATGTACTGAGCAAATCTTCCAACCGATGAATCTCTTGAAACCCTGCCGTTGCTGCCTCTTGCGCACTTTGACGGTCCGGTGCCACCGAGGTAATTGTTACGAGCGTGCCCATTTGCATTTGCGTCCGCTTCACGACGACAGGACTAGACACGACCTCGTTACTTGCGCATCCCCAACTAAGCGAGAACGCAACAATCAGGTGAGGCATGGCTGTGAGACAGCCCCGTAGCCGGACAAAGCAGCCTCTACCAGAGATGGCGCTGAAAATACCTCGGGTAGCGAGGGTATGGGAGGACTTCATAGAGTCGGGTCTCCGTTTCTGCGGGCGAAGGAATGAGTGTGGATAAGATTTCGCTTCCAAGGGTAGGATACCGCATTCGAATGGTCTGCTCGACTTCCTGTCGCGTGTCGTCTTCGGCCACCATTGATACAAGAACCATGCGTCCATACCGCGGCGAATCTACTCCGAAACGCCAGGTGCCAACAAAGATCATTGATGTCTCGCCTATGCAGAAGGAAGACGAGAGCTGAGCGATCGACCTAAATGGTCCTTCACTGATTTGCACACGAGTAATTTCATAATGTCCAGCCGGAAGGAAAAGCACAAATGTCTTGTCGCCGGTCTCGAGTATTGCACTGTAACGCTCTCCCGTTTGCCGATGCATGAACTCCAACCAACGCACCTCCGGCTCAAACCGTCTACCCCGATCTCCGGTAATCAACGCCATCGCTCGACCTGAAACCAGAATCATCGGAGGTCCGACCGAGAGAGGGGGGACTGAAGCCTCTCTCACACACCCCACCAGGGCGAGGAGGCAAATCATGCTGCAATTCAACCTCAAGATGACAAGGAATCGCAGTGACTGCTTCATTGCGCAATTAAGGTAACCGAACATACGGGTGCGCGCAATTATTGTCCAGCAGCGCCTCCAATCTGCCCTTGACATTCTCTCGCTGATCGGGATATTAATAATCGTTCTCAATTTCGCCGACGCAATAATCGCTCGCTATGACGTCTACCAATTCTCCGATACCCTCTTTGTGCCAGGACAGCGAAACACGCTGTGAGTGCGGCCAACTGATCGCCAAAGTTCGTGGACAGGGGCTGGAGCTCAAATGCAAGCGATGCAAACGCATTGTGGTCATCCCATTCACCTCAATTGAAGGGTGGGGCACGGTGCCGGCATGATTCAATTCACGAAAGGAGGCCTCCGCACCGGAAAGCATTCAAGGCTTCAGTCACCCCCTCAGACTTTCATCACAGACCAGAGACCGTTGAGTCCCGAGTCATTCCATAACTTTACTCGCGGATGGAGGATACCCATGAAGATCCGGGCAATCCTCGGGGCTCTCGTCTTGGCCAGTCTGTCGGCAATGCCGGCGTTGGCGGAAAACCTGACCCCGGAGGAGATCAAGCAGTTGGTTGACGAAGCTGTTGAAAAGCGTTTACGGGAGCACGAGCGCCGCGAAGGAGTGTCTGAGCGTAAAGAAGGCTTGACCACTCCTGGCAATGAGCCAGGAATAGGGTCACTTCCGGAGGTCGGAAAAGAACGCCGCTCCGACACGCAACCCGCCCTGTCATTCGGATCGACTGGGTCCGGTCGTCTCGTCTATGCCAAACCATTCGTTTCGGCCCCGAAGGCCATTGTGGGCGGCTATATGGACATTCAGTATCGTTCCCACAATAAAGGCGTTTTGGAAACGGGCGGTTTTGGTAGCGGAACCACGAATGGATTCGATCAACAACGCTTTGTCCCATTTATCTATGCCGATATTACGGAGCATGTAAAATTTGCGTCAGAAATTGAGATCGAGCACGGCATTCGGGAAACCAGTGACAATGAAATCAGCCTGGAATTTGCTCATATTGACTATTTAGTGCACGAACCGTTTAACCTCAGAGCGGGCATCTTGCTCATTCCCATCGGCAAGTTCAACCTGCTACACGATTCACCACTCAACGACTTGACGGACCGTCCACTTGTGAGTCAACTGATTATCCCTTCCACGATGGCCGAGACCGGAGTCGGATTCTATGGCACTCTCTATCCAGGTCGCACCAGTAAGCTGGATTATGAGTTTTACGTCACCACCGGTCCTTGTGGATATAACCAGGATGGCTCTCCACGAGTCAGCGAGGAGAATGGGACTCGCAACTCCCGTCAGCGGAAATGTGCTTCCGATGATGGCCTGGACATTAACAATGGGAAAGCGGTTTCAGGTCGCGTCGCATTCAGCCCGATGTTGGGTGTGGAAGTCGCCGGATCGAGCTACTACGGCAATCAATCATCCACCAGCTACAACCCATTGAGCATCACGGCAATTGACTGGACCCTACAGAAGGGACCGTTTGAAATCCTCGGTGAGGCCGCGTGGGCCTACTCCAGAGGAAACTCCCGTGCCATTCAAGGGGCTACCTTCGCCACGCCCGGCACATTTCTGACGGGTATCAACACATTAAATTCCTTCGCAGGGCCACCGCAACGGATGCAGGGGTTCTATATTCAAGGCAACTACCACTTCATGCCGGCGTTCCTGACGAAACTCTCACCTAAGCGGTTTGGTGAGGGTTCAACCTTTACGGCTGTTGTCCGTTATGATCGCGTGAATTTAAACCGCGACAACCGCGGGGAAAACCAGGGCGAATTGGAACAAATTTCCTTTGGTCTGAATTATCGGCCGGTTGAAGACGCGGTCTTCAAGATTAGCTACCAATATATGCCAAAGTCCTTTAACCCGAACACGGGAGAGCGGATTCACGATAGTGCCGTTGTGATCTCAGCGGCGACATATTTCTAAACCGGTCTCAGATGCCCCCTCTCCGCAAGGAGGGGGCATCTGAACTCAGGAAGGTGCCAGTTAACGTGTCGATTTCACATATTGCCATATCAGCCATTTTGCTCCTTACGACCGGCTGCGCCGCCCTAAGCGGAAGCCGGGAGCAATATTATGTCTGCTCCTATGACAGGGTCTGGGATGCCGCGCTCGACGTCATGAAGGGGCAGTCTATCGCGACTTCCGACAAAGGTGCAGGACTGATCGAAACTGCATGGATGGACGTTGAACCCATTACGGAACGCTCGTTCGGACTCTTTTCCCGTGAAGGATTCGGGAATAAAGAACGTGCACGCGTAAGCGTTGCAGTCAAACGGATGAACGAGGTGGCTTCAGTCAGCGTATTGGAAACTAGACAGCGATGGCATTCGCGAGGGGGAGTGACTTCACAAGCCACAAAATGGTGGCCAGCAGACCCATCGGAAGCCACAACGAATGAGATTGTAGATCGAGTCAATGCCAAACTGAAAGAACAAGGATGTCTGCCCACATGAGAACTCATCTGCTTGTCTGTTCATTGATGCTACTCTGGTCACTCTCCCCCATTCCTGCGTCGGCAGAACGCGTGTGGGACAGTGAACTGAAGCGTTATTTAACGGAACAAGAAATGACGATGGCAGAAGTGTTTCTGACCGAAGAAGAAGCCCTTAAACTTATGTTCCCCAAATCAGCACGGGTCAGGAAAGAAGCACTCAACCTTCCACCGGACAAGAAGGCAGTCATCGAAAGTCGCATTGGCTGGAACTTTCCGGAGGAGTCGTTCGAAGTCTATGTCGGCGAGACCGGCACGCACATTGATGGGTATGCGTTGGTCCAAAACACGATCGGCAAACACAAACCCATGACGTATATGGTTGGCGTAGACGCGCAAGGCCTGGTCTCCAATGTCGAATTACTCGTTTTTCGCGAGGCGCGCGGCAGTGAGGTACGCACCAAACGGTTTAACGTCCAGTATGAAGGCAAATCCGTACTCGATCCGGTCCGAATCAACAAAGACATTATCAACATCAGCGGCGCCACGATGTCTGTCCGCTCTATGACCGCAGGCATTAAACGAGTGTTGGTGTTGGTGGACGAGTTCTACCTGAAACCGCAAGGGCTTGGCAGCGACACGGTGACTGCCCAAAAGACCGAGAAGGGTTTCTTTAAGTCGATTTTCGGGAACTGATTCCAGCAGACATGCGCAATTTCAACACCCGGTTTCGCCTCCGCGATTCGGATCGTCACATCAGGCTGGTCTACACATTCTTTCTCTTGTTGATGCTCGCCGGCTTTACGTTTTCATTTTTCTGGGCACACAGTATGACAGGCTTGTCCCCGCAGGGAATTGCTGACCATTACCGTGGGTCCAACGCAACATTCGGCGAACCGATGTCTTTCCGTGAACTGGCTGAAATTACCCACTTCCACCTATTCACGATGCCCGTTGTGTTTATGATCCTCGTTCATGTCCTCTACTTAACGAACGCCAGCAACCGACTGAAAATTGTCACGACTTGGGTTTCCTTCGGAGGGGTTATCCTGGACCTCATATCCCCGTGGTTGATCAGTTATGTTTCTCCTGCCTTCGTATTGACTATGCTGACAGGCGATACGTTTATGACGGCAGGATTCTTGGTCATGTTTGTTATCCCGCTCCATGAAATGTGGATTCTGAAACAACCGTTGATGGCAGGCAAACGTGGGGAGCACGGATGACTTAGCATCGCACACCTGCTACGCGCGTTACGTGCGGCCCGAGGTATTCAGCCCAGAGCCCAAGATCATTCCACATGGTCTTGGGCTCTGACATTTTGGAGGACTCTCATGCACCGTTCGACCCTACCGATACCTACCATGACTCGGTCTCATCAAGGCCTCAGTCGCCAACTCTCAGCCCTGAATGCCCTACAACTTCCCCATGAGTCGCTCGAGGCCGTCCGGGTACTGCAACTCCGGCGTCTGGCACGACAGATTGAAACCGTCGTTCCTGGACACTTCGGGCACGGAGAGCGCACGGCGCATTACGCGCTGTTGTTGGCCGAGCGCCTCGGACTGACCAAGGAACAGCGCCTCGAATTACACTATGCGGCATTGCTGCATGACATCGGACTCTTGATGATGCCGGAACACCTGCTCGGCACAACAGCCCCCCATACGCTGAACGACTATGCCTTGATCCAAAGCCATCCCCGGGAAGGTGCCGCCCTCCTGAGTCCCTATCCATTCCTCCAAGAGCCGGCACGACTGATCGCCCATCATCATGAGCGTTGGGATGGGGCTGGATATCCCTATGGACTTCGCGGCGTCTATATTCCTGCCGGCTCCAGAATACTTGCACTTGCAGACGTGTTCGATACTATCGCCTCGCGCTCAACCTCATGGCAAACGGCCCTCCGCGCCTTACACGCCTCTGCAGGCTCCCAATTTGACCCCGAGCTCTGTGCCACCTTTTGCAACGTATTGTACGACCAGGCTCGTCGCCCGCAGTCTGACGAAAGAGAATCCTCCAATCCAGCACCTGGACTGGCCTCAGATGCACCATTACCCACCCACAGCGATCTGAAATAATCAGCGCGCACGAGAAAGGAGATGTCACATGTCGGCCAAACCCTCCCACCTGCCGTTTTCCATTGACCGTCTGCACACTCTCGCTTCAGAGCTCCGAAGCCAGTCGCCCGAATGGGCCGATCGATTGGAACACGTCAAAACGGAGCATGAACTGCGTAACCTGGTCTGTGAGCTATTCAACCTTTCCCACACGCTCATCTCCCACGAAGAATCTCCGCCCACCGTCCACACGCTTCCCACACGCATTGCCGCATTCATCCGGGACAATCTCCACCAGGGAATGAGTCTCAAGGTGCTGGCGAACTTCCTAGGCTACTCAGAGAAGTACTGTTCCGATTTGTTTGCGCGGATTATGGGTGAGCCTTTTTCGACCTACCTGCGTCGATACAGAGTCGAGCGCGGCAGCACGTTGCTTCGAAGCAGCGGTCAGACGCTGGCCGAGATTGCGGCAAGCTTGGGATTCAGCGATCAATTCGCCTTTAGCCATTTCTTCAAACGAGCGACTGGCCAGTCCCCGCTGGAGTTACGGATGCTCCACATCCGGCGGCACGCACGCCAAGAGCATCGCTCGCTCCGATACTCGCCCTCCAATAACTCCGCATAGCTCGTACCAGAGCATAGGCGATTAGAACCGTTCACAAGCCGAGAGTCACAAACGGGCATGCCGCTTTCACATTTCGAAATATCGGAGAGAAGCAGCGCGTGCGTGCGCTGAACGTTGGAAAGAATTGACACGAGCAAACCGGGAGGGAGGGAGGCCGGTCGACACTTCCCGTTCGAGAAATGCCGACCGGCGTTCATGACACGTCTAGCCTATGACTTGGCAGAACTGATCTGTTCAGCCAAGTACCGCTCCAGCCCCACCTGCGAGATCGTCCGGAGCTGGGTCTCAAACCACTCGATATGCTCCTCTGTATCGACGATCATTTCCTCGAGCCGATGTCGCGTGGTGAAATCCCCGACCTTGACACAATGCGCGATCCCGCCTCGCAACACATCCGCATCCTCACGCTCAAACGTAAGGTCAGCTTCAAGCAACTCCGTCACCTTCTTGCCCGCGACTACAGCATCCAAGCGGTCCATCTCAGGCGCTCCGCCCAAATAGAGAATATGATCGATTAGACCGGAAGAGTGACTCACTTCCTCCTGAGCCAAGTGGCTAAAATGCTCGTGGAGCCGACCATACCCCCAGTGCTTGCAGAGAGCCGCGTGCACTAGATACTGATGCACCGCCGTCAGCTCACTGACCAAGACCTTATTCAAAATATCGAGGACTCCCTCTTTCGCTTTCATGCCTTCCCCCATCACCACGCCGATTCGGCGCTACGTTAGCTATCCTTCTTGATCTGCTCAGCAAGATAATTCTCGACACCGATCTGCTTGACAGTTTCCATCTGCGTTTCAATCCAATCGATGTGGGCATCCACATCTTTGGCCATTTCCTCAAGCATATGTCTCGTCGTAAAATCACTCACCTTCGCACAATGAGCGACCCCCTCACTCAATAGCACCAGCATTTCCTGTTCGGCTTTGAGATCAAGCTTCAACTGCTCGGGGACAGTCTCCCCAATGTGCACGGTATTCATCCGCTGCACATTGGGCACCCCTTCCAGATACAGAATGTGACTGATCAGCTCGTCGGCGTCCTTCATCTCATCAATACTGCGCTCTCTCACCTTGTGGTGAAGTCGTTCATAGCCCCAATTCGCACACATCTTCGCATGCACGAAATACTGGTTGATCGCCGTGAGGTCTGCCGTCAACACTTTATTCAGCAGCTCGATGACCCCCTGTTTCGCTTTCATATGTCCCTCCCTCCGGCCGTGAGAGCCTCCTCAATCCTGATTCTGATGGACCCTGTCGCTCCATCCACGCTGACCTTATTGTATACCTTACTTAGAGATTCTCGAAAGCCTTGTCAACCAGAGAGATACGTAGTTTTGAGGGCGGTTCTCAACATCGTCGAGAACGCTTCTCATTCCTTTCATCAGATTCTTACGGCGAATGGACCATAGAGGAAAATCACGGAGCGGGTTGACGCGATGGGATCGAAGAAAGCAGGAGTGATTCGACATACGAAGCCAGGACGACCGGCAAGCGCGGTTATCCCGCTTCGCGATACCCGCACTCTTCGTTGCGACACTGCACGGATCGGCCGGCCTGCTTGCTGACCTTTTCAATGAGAAAGGGGGCATTGCACGTGGGGCAGGGCTTATTGATGGGACGATCCCAGAGCGCGAACTCACATTCCGGGTAACGGCCACAGGAATAAAAGTTTCGTCCTTTTTTCGTGCGCTTCTGAACGAGATCTCCACCGCAACCTGGCTGAGGACACTTCACTCCGAGTGCGATCGCTTTAGTGGTCTTGCATTCCGGATAGGCGGAACAGGCGAGGAACTTGCCGAAGCGCCCGGATTTGACGACCATGGGACTCGAGCACTTTTCACATTTTTCGTCTGTCGTTTCTTCCAACTTAGGAACGATCTTGATGGTTCCATCCGGCAGTCGTTCAAAATTTTGCGTGTTCTTGCAGGGAGGATCTTCTTTGTACGCAGGACAAGCGAGAAACTTGCCGTTCCTTCCCCACTTGATCTCCATCATGCGGCCGCACTTTTCGCACGGTAGGTTCGTCGGGGGCTCAACGATGTCCTTCGGTCCGGGAATACTCTGCGCCAGCTCCATTTCTTTCACGAACGGCGTATAGAATTCCCGCACCGCCGAAACCCAGGGCTTCGTACCCTCCTCAACCTCGTCGAGCTGCTCCTCCATATGAGACGTGAAGTCGGTATCGAGGAGGTCCGGAAATCCCTTCAACAAAAAGTCATTCACCGTCCGCCCGGTTTCAGTCGGCAGAAACCGTCCCTCCAGTTTCTCAACATACTTCCGGTCCTGAATCGTCGAGATAATCGCGGCATAAGTCGACGGACGTCCAATGCCCTTCTCCTCCAGTTCACGGATCAACAGCGCCTCGTTGTATCGCGGGGGCGGCTGCGTAAAGTGCTGCTTGGATACCAACCCCGGCACTGTGTGGCCCTCCTGGGTCACGAGCTGCAAGGACTCCCCTTCACTCAGCGCAGGTAGTTGGCGATCTGATTCCTCTTCGCCTTCCTGCTCATTCTTGGGCTTCTGTGACGGGAGGACCGCATCGGTTCCCTCGAGATACACCGCCGTATGCCCGGGGAACTTCACGACTGTCCCGGTCGTGCGAAACACATAGCGATCGGAGGTTCCAACAGGCGTCGAATCCACCCGGGTGACGTCCAAAATGGCAGGCACCATCTGCGACGCGATAAAGCGATTCCAAATCAGCTTATACAGGTTGTATTGATCGTGCTCCAGATACTGCTTGATGGATTCAGGGTCGCGAGCCGCGACGGTTGGGCGGATCGCTTCATGAGCTTCTTGCGCAGCTTTTTGCGTCTTGTAGACATTAGGCGAAGCCGGGAGATACTCCACTCCGAACCGCTCACGAATCACCGTCCTGGCCTCCTCGGTCGCCTCCTGCGAGATTCTCGGGGAGTCCGTGCGCATATAGGTGATGAGTCCGGCCGGACCTTCTGCGCCGATTTCCACCCCTTCATATAACTGCTGTGCCAGCGTCATGGTCTTCTTGGGTGTGAAATGCAGTTTCCTGGCGGCTTCCTGCTGAAGCCGGCTGGTAATGAACGGAGCCACGGGGTTCCGCTTCTTTTCCTTCCGCTCGATTGAGTGAACGACGAAGCCTTTCCCCTGGACGGCTTGGAGAATATGCTCAGCATGCTCCTGGGTACCGATATCCGCGTCCTGGCCATTGATGGAGTGTAATTTCGCTTCGAAGGCTGGGGGATTGACTCCGCTCAACAGCGCCACGATAGACCAGTATTCCTCTGCCCGGAACGCTTCGCGTTCCTTCTCCCGGTCGCAGATGAGCCGCACGGCCACCGACTGGACGCGCCCCATGCTGAGACCGCGACGCACCTTTTTCCACAACAACTGACTCCCTTGATACCCGACAATGCGATCGAGCACCCGGCGGGCCTGTTGCGCCTGCACCAGTTTAATATCGATTTCGCCCGGCGACTTCAGCGCCCGCTTGATCGCTGACTCCGTGATCTCGTTGAACAAGACGCGAAAGACTTTGCCGTCTTTTTTCTTCCCCTTGCCGTGTAATTCCTGAGCAATATGCCAGGCAATGGCTTCCCCTTCTCGATCAGGGTCCGGCGCAAGAAACACCGTGTCCACTTCCTGAGCCTTTTTCTTGATATCCGCGAGAACCTTGGACTTCCCCTTGATCGTGACGTACTGGGGCTCAAAATCGTTCTCGAGATCGACTCCCAACTTGCTGGTGGGCAGATCTTTGACGTGTCCGACGGATGCCATCACGGAGTAGCCGCGGCCAAGATATTTGGTGATCGTACGCGCTTTGGTCGGCGACTCAACAATGATCAGAGATTTGGCCATGTCGATCCAGGTTCCTCACTACTCACTCACGGCAGCCTACCACACCCACTATAACAAATCTCGACGTCTTGTCAGCTCTAATCTCTCAACGGGTCTCGCTTGAGAGCCGTACATACTCATTGCCGGGCAATTGCCGAATGCAATTTTTCAATTCCAACGAGAGCAAGAGCGCCGAGACATGAGCGGCAGGCAGTCCGCTTCGCCGAATGACCTCATCGATCGACTGCGGCAGGACCGACACAGCATCATACACATGCGCCTCGTCCGCGCCTAACTCAAGGCTTCGCCGATTGTGTCCCGCACCCCGCGCACTCAGCTGCTCACGGAATGGGACATCCAGTTGCGGCAGCAATTCCTCGAGAATATCCTGCGCCGACTCGACCAACCTCGCACCATCCTTGAGCAGACTATTCGGACCTCGGCTATTCTCCGCGTTGACAAAGCCCGGCACCGCAAACACTTCGCGCCCCTGCTCGCCGGCCAATCGTGCAGTAATGAGTGACCCGCTCTGCACGGCGGCCTCCGTCACCACGACACCCAATGACAGTCCGCTGATGATCCGATTGCGGCGGGGAAAGTGATAACTGTGCGGCGCGGCCCCCAACGGCAGTTCGGACAGCACCGCACCCTGCTGCGCAATCGACTCGCGCAACTGCCGGTGATCGGCCGGATACGTACGGTCCAGGCCGCAGCCCATCACCGCAACCGTCCGCCCCTGTCCAGACAGAGCCCCGCGGTGCGCGGCCGCATCCACTCCGCGAGCTAATCCGCTGACGATCGTAAATCCCAGCGCTGCCAGCTCACACGCCAACGCCTCCGCAAATGCCCGGCCCGCCGGACTCACTTTCCGCGTCCCGACAATGGCCACGGCGCGCCGGTCGGTCTCCACTAACGTACCTTGAACATAGAGCAACGGTGGCGGGTCCGGAATCCCCTTCAGCGGCACGGGATACTGTGAGTCCAGATAGGTCAGTACCGTGATCCGTCGCCGCTGCAACTGATCCAACTCACCGTCCAGTTGCTTGACTGCCGCTGAAGCAGGCCCACGGCGGATCGCCTCGGCCAGTTGTGGCCGGCATCCGACCTCTTCCAAATCGGCCTGCGTGGCCGAGAATACTGCGTCCGGAGACCCGAAGGCCTGCACCAGCTTGAGCAGAATCGCGTCTCCCACTCCGGGAATCGCGCGAAGCATCAGCCAGGGTCGGAGAGACTGACTATTCACCATCGTCCAATCTCTTGTCGCATGACCGGAACGATCCAAGAATCGTTGTGCTGGGGAATGCCGGTGCAGTTGGGGGATGTCCGATCAGAATTGGCCGCGGCAAGCGATGAGTCGTGCTATATCACGACCAAGTCGAACTGCTCCAGGTGCAACCGCTCGTCCGGAGTCACCAGAATCTTGGCGCTATACCGTCGCTCAAGATCTTCGACTCCTGACTGCTCCTGCTCCTGTAACAGCAAGGCGACAGCGGGATGCGCGCCAACCACCACACGCTGTTGTTCGATTTCATGACCGAGTCGTCGCACTTCTCGGAAAATTTCGTACGCTACCGACATGGGAGACTTGGTGTACCCGCGTCCATCGCAGTAGTGACAGGGCTCCGACAGGGACCGGAGCAAATCCTCCCGCACACGCTCGCGGGAAATTTCAATCAATCCGAGATCTGAGACTCGTGAAATTCTAGTGCGCGCCTTGTCCGACGACATGGCATCCACCAACGCGTGGTAGACCTTGTCGCGATTCTTCTCGCGTTCCATATCGATGAAATCGACGATGATGATCCCGCCGATCCCTCGCAGCTTGACCTGGTAGGCGATCTCTCGCGCCGCTTCCAAATTGTTCCGCAGAATGGTTTCTTCTTGATCCCGTTTACCGACGAAGCGACCGGTGTTCACATCAATGACCGTCATGGCTTCGGTGTGATCGATGACCAGATAGCCACCGGACTTGAGCCACACTTTTCGACTCATGGCACGGGCAATCTCCTGTTCTACCCCCAAGTAGTCGAAGAGGCTCTCTTCCTTGTCGTAAAAATGGATGCGTGAGGTTTGTTCGGGAGAGAACCGCTGCACGAAGCCCTTGATCGCGTTGTATTCCTCCCGCGAATCGATCAACAATCGGTCGACCCGCCGACCGAACAGATCACGCACCACGCGGAAGCTCAAACTCAAATCGCTATGCAGCAGACTGGGAGCCGGCTGCTGATCACGTTTCGTCAGGATGTCCTGCCACAAGACATGCAGAAACTCGACGTCGGAGCGCAACTCTTCTTCTTTGACCCCTTCGCTGACCGTCCGGACGATATAGCCGTAACCCGGCCGACGCGCCCGCTTCATGATCTCTTTCAGGCGCGCCCGCTCTTCATCACGGGGAATCCGCCTGGACACGCCGATATGCTCCACCGTCGGCATAAACACCAGGTAGCGGCCCGGCAACGACACATACGTCGTCACACGCGACCCCTTTGTCCCGATCGGCCCCTTGGAAATCTGGACCACGACCTCCTGCCCTTCCGACAACAACTCCTCGATGGGCTTGGAGCTTTGTCGCTTGGGCTTGGGCACCTCAGAATCTTTATTGTCTTCGTCATCACCTTCCACGAGCGTGTCGCCCTGTTCGACATCCATGGACAGGTCGGACACATGCATGAACGCCGCTTTCTCCAGCCCGATATCGATGAACGCCGCCTGCATACCTGGCAACACTTTGGCTACCCGCCCCTTGTAAATGTTGCCGACGTAGTCCTGGTCCTTGGCGCGATCACCATACAAATCCGTCACTACGCCGTTGTCCAACACCGCCACACGGGTTTCTTCCCGCGCGATACTGATTGCGATCTCCACACCCATACACGCTCCTTTAACCCCAGATCGGTCGGATCGGCAGACGCACGCGGACGGATGTCCGGGTTCTTTCGTCTCGCCGATGGTCCGGCGCCCATCTGGTTCACATGGTTATTTCACAACAAGTCGGCCCCTGTCCAGGCATGGCCTAGTAAAACAGGGTCAGCCGACGTCGCTTCACATTCAATAACAAACCCAATGACGCCATGGTCATGATGGTCGCGCTCCCCCCATAACTCACCAGTGGAAGCGGAATCCCGACGATGGGAAACATCCCCGCAGTCATGCCGATATTGACCACCACGCAAAAGCACAGCATGGCGACAATACCCGCCGCGAGCAACGCCCCGAGCGTATCCTTCGCACGCGCGGCAATTTCCAATGACACCCATATTAGCGCGATAAACAGGGCCAGCAGGACCAGCACGCCGACAAACCCCCATTCCTCCGCATAGACGGCAAACACAAAATCGGTATGGCCTTCTGGCAGGAACTTCAGCTGACTTTGGGTGCCGCCGTACAGGCCCTTCCCGGACAATTCCCCTGAGCCGATAGCTATTCTCGATTGCAGCGCATGGTAGCCCTTGCCGCCCGGATCATAATCCGGATCCACAAAGGCCATGACCCGTTCTCGCTGGTAGTCGTGGAGTGAGGCCCAAACCATCTCCCAGACAAACGGAAACAACATGACCGAGAGCAACAGAATAATTCCCAAGGCTTTGGAACGGACGCCGACCATTAGCAGCATCGCCGCATAGACCGCTAAAAAGCTCAAGCCACTCCCCAAATCCGGCTGCTTGAGAATCAGGAGAAGCCCCGGCAGTACGATCAGACCAGGCAAGACCACCCGATGCAACCAGCCGACTCGAGGTGCCCGGGAGTAATAGTTGGCCAACACCAGCACCAGCACCAATTTGGCAAATTCCGACGGTTGAAACGCGAACGGGCCGATCGGAATCCAGCGCTGTGCCCCGCGGCTCGATTTCCCCATGAACAACACGATCGCGAGCATGATTAGAATGACCGCATAGGTCGGATACGCCAAGCGCGCAATCTTGTGATAATCGGATAGGTACATCACCAGAAACGCGACGGTCCCTAGGAGAATCCAGACGAGCTGTTTGAGATAAAAGGGGAAGGCGGTGTCCTGAGAATGCGTCACGCTGTAAATCGACAGCACCCCGACCGACAGGATGACGGCGATCAGCCCCATGAAGCGAAGATCGAAACTATCCAACCCTCGGCTGTCGATCACCCGATCAATCATCACAAGTTCGGCCGCGCATCAACCGGTCCAGCAGGTGACTTGGCTCGCCCGCTCGCCGGAACTCCCTGAAGCATCTGGGGATAGGCTTTCACATAGGCTTCAATGACATCCTTGGCCAGGGGCGCGGCAGCCGATCCACCATGCCCCATGTGCTCGGCCAGAACCGCCACAGCGATACGCGGCGACTCAACCGGGGCGAACGCGACAAACCAGGCGTGATCCCGAAATTTCTTCGGGATGTCTTTTTCCGGTCCGGTACGCAGCGCCGCCGTCTGAGCCGTTCCGGTTTTTCCGCCGATCGTCACCAGGGGAGACTTGGCCCGTGTCGCAGTTCCTTTGGTCACCACGTCGGCCAAGGCTGATTTGATCAGCGCAAGGGTCGCCGGCTTGACCGCTACTTTCCCTCGAATCGTCGGTGGAAACTCGGCCCGATCTCCAGTCGTACGGTTCATCACCGCCTGTACCAGGCGCGGCTTGATCGACACGCCGTCGTTCGCCACCGTCCCGATCACGCTGGCCATCTGCAGCGGCGTCACGGTGACATATCCCTGTCCGATGGCGGCAGAAATGGTTTCGCCCGGGTACCAGGGCTGATTGCGCGCCTTCTGCTTCCACGCCGTGGACGGCACAATGCCCACGCGTTCCGACGGCAACTCGACGCCGGTTTCCTGCCCGAGTCCGAACTGCTTCGCATATTCGGCAATCGTATCGATCCCCATGCGCTGACCGACGGTATAAAAATAGACGTCACAGGAGTGGATCAACGCCTCGTTCAAATCCACCGATCCATGACCGCCCTGCTTCCAGTCATGAAATAGCCGATTACCGAATTGATAGCCGCCGTTACAACGCACCATCGTCGAGGGCGTCACCGTGTTGGATTCGAGCGCAGCCGCCGCCATCACGACTTTAAAGGTCGATCCCGGAGGATATTGTCCTTGCGTGGCGCGATTGTTCAACGGACGACGCTCGTTCTGAACGATCTCGACCCATTGCTTATTCGTCAATTCTTTCGACAACACGTTGGGATCGAATCCGGGACGGCTGGCCATGGCCAAAATATCGCCGTTCGTAGGGTCAAGCGCGACGATGGCGCCGGATTCCTCGCCCAACAGATCCTCGGCTGTCTTCTGAAGACGGGCATCGATGGTGAGATACAGGTCATCCCCCGCTACCGGCTTGTCCGACACGATGGCGCGTTTCTCATGGCCTAAGGCATCGACCTCGACACTTTTCTGCCCCGCGCGCCCGCGCACCTGGCGATCGAACCACTTTTCGACTCCATATTGTCCGACGATGCTGCCTTGATGAAGATCGGCGAAATCGGGTTTTTCCAATTGATCGGCCGATACTTCTCCGACATAGCCCAACAGATGCGCCGCCACAGCTCCGGCAGGATAGTTCCGCTGGGACTCGACTTGGATCATCACGCCCGGCAAATCCAGCCGGTGAGATTCGATCAGTGTCGCCTCGCGCAAGGTCAGCCGATCTTTGATCTTGCGAGGCTGTAATTTGCCTCCCTTGCCGGTCGACAGCTTCTTCTGAATCAGTTCGGGCTCAAGGCTGAGCAGCGAGGCTAATTGTGCCACCAGTGCTCCGCGATCCTTCACATCTTCCAAGGTCACGTACAGGGCGAAACTCGGAACATTGTTGGCCAGCAGAATGCCGTTCCGGTCGAAAATTAGTCCGCGCGCCGGCTCCAGCACCACGGAACGCGTTCGGTTGTTCTCGGAGAGATCCCTGTAGTATGGACCCTCTCGAATCTGCAGGTGCCATAGACGTAAGGCGAGCAGGCCCACCACCAACAGGAGGCCCACGCGCAGAATGACCAATCTCCGCTGAAGATCCAGGAGTTCGGAATCGTTGAATCCTGCCGTTGCCATGCTCGCCTACTCGTCCCTGACTCCACGAAGGAGATCGGGCCTGATTTAGAGGGCCCCTTCCGTCACCATACGATCATCAGACCAGCGTTCCCGGAACAAGAGGTACAGTCCAGCTCCGATGCCAGCGTCGAGCCCTGCTTGCACCAGAATCGTCGAGCGCACCCCCAGCCACACTTCATCTAAGCCGGCAGGATTCATCGAATAGAGAAACACCGCACTCGACAGGCAGGAAATAATCGCCAATCCCGCCGTCATGACGGCCGGCGTAATATGCGCCATGTGGCGTCCGGCCAATCCGGCGAGGAAGCCGCTTCCGCCTTTCGTGACCACGTTGATCCACAGATCCCCCGCAGACAACATGTCTTGAAAGCAGCCCAGGATGAGACCGAGGATTAGCCCATCGAGTTCGCCGCCGAGAAACCCCACGAGGCAGGCGGCCACCAATCCCAGGTCAGGACGTACGCCAAACACACTGAGGTAATGCAGCAACGTGGTCTGAAAGGGGACGACGACCAACGCCAGGAGGAGGTACAGGAGAAACTTCATGGTTTCTTTCGATCCCCATGAATTTCCTGCAGCAGCTTCTGTGCCGCCTCGGCATCATCATAGGGGGCCGTGATGATGAGCACTTCGTCCAACTTGGAGAGATCGACTTCCGGCTCGATCTCGGCCGACTGAAACAGGTCTCCCTCTGACTTTTCGACCTGGGTCAATCCTCCAATGGCCAACCCACGGGGAAATGCGCCCGTCAACCCGGATGTAACCACTCGATCGCCGGCCTGCACTCGCGACAAAAGCGGAATATATTTCAGCCGTGCGCGCCCGTTGCTGGTGCCTTCAACGATGCCTTCGTCACGAGTCCGCTGCACCACGCCGGCAATGGCGTTGTTGGGATCGGTCACGAGCAAGACGACAGACGACGTCGAATTGGTTTTGACGATGCGCCCGACAACCCCGGCTGGAGTCACCACACCCATTTCGGTCCGCACCCCGTCGCTTTCACCTTTGTTGAGAATCATGCCACGGTACCAGTTCGTGGCATCACGACCGATGACCTGCGCAGCCAGCGTTTGCGAGGGCGATTGCTGTTTGAAGTTCAGCAGCGACTCATACCGCTGCGCCGCCACGACGGACTCTCGCAATTGATTGTTCTGCCCCTTGAGCAATTCGATATCGCGCCGGAGCTGGCGGTTTTCTTCATGCACAGTCTGCAGGGCGACGTAGCCGTTCCAAGTTTCGGAAATCCCATGATCCACAGAGGAAAACGCGGCGAGCGGCAGGCTGAGAACCTGCCCCAGCGGGCCACCGACGTACTGCAACAACCGCTGGCTTTGGCTAGGAAGCAGAAAAAGGGCGACAAGCAGGCAGGCGAACAAGACGATGGCGAGACGCCGGGTGCCGTATGTAGAGCGCGATATAGCCATCCACACTCGGGATGGAGGTCATCGAGAGGTACTGCACTGCGACATAACTGATACCTTGCGCAGGAGGTCCAACTCGTCGAGAATCTTCCCCACGCCCAAGACCACCGAGGTCAGCGGGTCGTCGACCGTAATGATCGGAAGATTGGTCTCTTCACGAAACCGAGTGTCCATTCCCTTCAGCAAAGATCCGCCGCCAGTCAGCACGATACCGCGATCGATGATGTCTCCGGCCAATTCAGGCGGTGTATTTTCAAGCGCCACCTTGATGGCATTAACGATGGTTCCAATGGGTTCCTGCAAGGCTTCCCTGACCTCAGCATCATCCACCACCAACGTGCGGGGAATACCGGAGATCAGATCGCGCCCCTTGATCATCATGGTCTTGCGCTCCTCGAAGGGATAGGCCGACCCGATCTCAAACTTGATCCGTTCGGCCATATGCTCTCCGATGAGCAGATTATATTTCTTCTTGATGTAGTTCATGATGGCGTCATCCATCCGGTCGCCGGCCACCTTGACCGACTCGCTGTAGACGATGCCACCCAACGAGATCACCGCGATGTCCGTCGTGCCGCCGCCGATATCCACCACCATGTTTCCCGATGGCTCGGTAATCGGCAACCCCGCGCCAATGGCCGCCGCCACCGGCTCTTCGATCAAATAGACCTCGCGGGCACCCGCGAGTTCGGCGGAATCCCGGACCGCACGTTGCTCGACCTGGGTAATCCGGGACGGCACGCCGATGATGATGCGGGGCCGCACGAACGCCGTACGATTGTGCGCCTTTTGAATGAAGTGACTCAACATCGCCTCGGCCTTTTCGAAATCGGCGATGACCCCTTCCTTCATCGGGCGCACGGCAATGATATTACCGGGCGTACGCCCCAGCATCCGTTTCGCATCGGCGCCGACGGCCATCACGCGTTCCGTCTTCTTTTCCACGGCGACCACGGAGGGCTCGTTCAACACGATACCCTTTCCCTGGACGTACACGAGAGTCGTCGCCGTCCCCAAATCGATCGCCAGATCGTTGGAGAACCACCCGAACATATCACTCATGAAGCCCACGAGAACTCTCCCTTCGCACGATTCCTGCGCTCAGCAGTGTCGACGCGCTCAATCCGACACATCCAACTGTCCGCTCTCCAGTACCTGCGTCTTGGCGATGTCATCACCCAATCGACGCCCCTGCTCATTCCCAATGACCAACAACCCTTCCAACGACAGCACCGCGCCCCAGCCAATCCAACCCACATACGGAATTTCAAACGCCAACTGGGCAAGCCCGCAGGGCAGATTGCGAATGATCGACTCCCGGAAGCCCGCCGGATCCCGTGTTCGTGGGACAATGGTTTGAAGTCCGATGAGCCGCTTCCCGACACTGCGACCACCACCAAATCCGTCGGCCAGCAGGATGTAGGCAAGTCCGGCAAGAACACCGATCGGAGGGACTAATTTGCTCGCCGCCGCCACGATCAGGAGATCGATCGTTTTGGCGATGAAGCGATTCAGCACCTGGGCCTTGGGATAGACACCCAGTTCCACCGGGCTGTGCCCGATTGCCTCCTCCGCCACCGGAAATCTCCCAATTCTTCGACACTATAACAAATCTCTCGGACCTGCACAAACAAAGTCGCAATCTTCTCACACCCGCTCTCCATGCGATTCTGGCTCTTGCCTTTGCTGTCGCCGCCTGAGTAGAATCCGTGAAACATTGCCGACAAGAGGCGTTCTCAATGATCAAACTGCTCCGCGAAGCCGCTCACGACTATCCTTGGTTTTTGAAATCCATCATGGGCATCCTCGCCCTCGCGTTCGTCATTACGATGGGCTGGTGGGGATTCGGCCAGCAAAGCGATAACGTGGTGGCGTCCGTCGGTGACCAGATCGTCCCGCTCGACGAATATCGACGAGCCTATGAAAATACGTATCGTTTCTACAAGGACAAGGGACAGAACGAGATTAAAGACGAGTTCCTCAAGCAGTTCGTGTTGGACCAGCTCATCGACAATCGCATGTGGCTGCACGTGGCGAAAGAGATGGGCCTCACGGTGTCGGACGAAGATTTGCGGAAAGCGATCATGCAGCGAACAGAGTTTCAGAAGAACGGCAGCTTCGACCCCGAGTCCTATCGCCGCCTGCTGGCAGCCAATCGTCTCACTCCCGCATCGTTCGAAGCGATGGAAGCCAAGGACATTCTCACCAATAAAGCCCGGCTGGTCATCATGGACGCCGTGGCCTTGACCCCATCGGAATATGCCGAGGCGCAGACCCTGGCCTCACGCGAAGGGGAATCTGATCCGGCCAAAGCTGCGATCATCAAGGAGCGGGTGCATCAGAATCTGTTGTTCCAAAAACAACAGCGTGCCCTGATGGCCTACTCGGAATCGATGAAGAGCAAAGTCCCCGTCAAAATCCACAAAGAACTCATGTAGCGCTCGGCCATCCCGTCCCGAGCAACATCGCGTCCCCATAACTGTAAAACCGGTACCGTTGCGCCACCGCCTCCTGATAGGCAGCGCGCAATGATTCCACACCCACGAACGCGGACACCAACATCAGCAATGTAGTCCGTGGCAAATGAAAGTTCGTCACCAGCGCATCGATTACTTGAAACTGAAATCCTGGCGTGATGAACAGCTCAGCCGGTCCCTGAAACGGCTCGATGCCACGTCCTCCGCTGGCCGCCGTCTCCAGCGCGCGCACCACGGTGGTCCCGACCGCCACCACACGATTCCCGCGCCGTTGCGTCCGGTGGATCTGCTCGACCGTGGAGGCTGACACCTCCACCTGCTCCGCCAACATCCGGTGGTCCTGGATGTGCTCGCTCTTCACGCTGCGAAATGTGCCGGGGCCGACGTGTAGCGTCACCTGCGTCAACCCGATTCCCTTGGTCGTCAGCGACTCCAACAATGCCTCGGTGAAATGCAGCCCTGCAGTCGGCGCCGCAATCGCACCTTCATGTTGTGCAAACACCGTCTGGTACCATCCCTGATCTTCCGGTGACGGATCACGCTTGATATACGGCGGGAGCGGCATCGTGCCGGCCGCGTGCATGAGGTCGTACACAGTGGTGACGCCTCTGACCAGCAACGTAGTGCGAGCCTGGCTCCGTTCCACGATCTCGCCGCTGGCGCCACCCGGGAAATCAATCATGGCCCCCGGTCGGAAACGTCCCTTGATCAACACCTCCCACACATTGTGCCCAAGGTCCTGCACAAACAGTAGATCCAAACATTTGCCGTTCGATCGCACCTGCGCAGGGACTCGTGCAGGCATCACTTTGGTATTGTTCACGACCACCAGATCGCCGGGACGGAGTAGGAAGGGCAGATCCCCCACGCGGCGATGGGTCCTTGCACCACTCGCTCGCTCCATGACCAGTAATCGCGCCTGATCGCGTGGGAGCACAGGATGGTCGGCCACAAGCGCCGGGTCGAATGGGAAGTCGAACTCGCTGAGCAGCATTAGGGGGTTGGAATGACCGGCATCAGCAGTTGCGACCGCGCGGCGTTATGCAACTCGGTGCCGGGATAATAGTATTGCAGAATACTGTTGTAGGAATAGCCGAGTTCAGCCAATTCTTTTGCGCCCCACTGGCACAGCCCCACCGCATGGCCTGCCCCGTATCCGGCAAAGACCACGTCGGCACCAATTGATTCCACTTCGAACTGGGTACTCGGGATGACCGTGTATCCCGCGGCCTTTCGAAGATCTTCGCCGCGCAAGATTGTCTCGCCGCCTGAATGGAGAATCCGTAAGCGGGCCACACGCCCGGCCCGACTATAGGCAATCGGGGTAATCGTTGCAATCGTGCCCACAGAAAATCCCTGGTGGCGGAGATTGTGCTCCAGCAGATCAATCTTCACACTGGCTTTCCATTGGTAGTAGGGCGACTCCAAATCAAACGGACACTCGACTCCTTTTAAATAAGGCAGGTCTTTGTTGGCCCACACATTCACCGCATCCTCGGTGGGGCCGGCGGCGGTGGAGGAGAACGCGGCATAGATCGGCGCCTGCTGATGGGTCACCACAATCCCCCGCGTCGATTCAACCGCGTCTTCCACCCGGCGATCCACACCGGTTCGTCCACGGTAGACCTGATCGTGAATCGTGGCAACGACGTCATAGTCCCTGGAGGCGCTGAGCATCTTGTTGTACAGCGCATAGGTTCGCGCAGCCACCGCCTGGACCTTTAACATTTCCGGATGCCACGCCGAACTGACTTCGGCGGGCACCACGCCTTTCACGTACTCTTCCAAGTCAACCTGGTTTGTGATCGCCAGCGCATGCCCCTTCCGCGACACCCGCACCGCCCCACTGATCGGCAACGGGGTCCCCGCGCCGCCCCCTCCGTCTTTCCCGATGACCAGGGTCAAGGTGTGCCGAAGGGGGCGAAGCTGGACCTGCCCGCCCGCGAGACGTCGACCATCGAGATGCAACCCATCTCCCCGGGCAGTGAGATGGATCGGCCCGTGCAGCGTCTTTGCTTCACCGCTCTCGCTAACCAGGGCAAACGCACCGTCCGAGCGCACATCGAGGAACGGTGCTTCCTGCGCCAACAGCACCCGAATGGATTCAGCAGAAGCGGGATGGACAGAGACGAAGAGCAGACACACCATGCCCACCGCAGCGACGAGCCTCACCAAGCGATGTCGAATCATCGGCGAAAGAGCCATGAAAGGATGTACACGAGGAGGCTCAGCAGAATGCTGAGCACGAGACTGGTCGCGATCGGAACATATAGACTGAATCGCTCTCGCGTGATCGAGAGATCACCGGGTAATCTGCCGACCCACCCAAGCAGTGAACCGAGACCCGGCCATTTTTCTGTCAGCATCAGTATCGTACCGACTGCCGCGAGGGCCAATCCCACGACGATCAAAAACCGTCCGATCCCGCTCCAGGCATCCATTATTCATTGTATCAAACATTCGGCGATTTGAACGGCGTTGAGGGCAGCGCCCTTCCGCAGGTTGTCACTGACGACCCACAGATTCAACCCGTTGGTGATCGACTCGTCGACGCGAACCCGCCCCACATAGACCTCATCCTTGCCGGATACGTCAAACGGCATCGGGTAGAGTTTCTTGACTGGATCATCATAGACAATCACCCCGGGCATCTCAGCGATGGCCGCCCGGGCGTCATTGGCCTGAAGCGGACGCTCAAGTTCCACGTTGATCGCCTCGGAATGACAGCGCAAGACCGGCACACGCACCGTGGTCGCCGTGACCCGCAACAACGGCATCTCGAGGATTTTTCTGGTCTCCTGCACGATCTTCACCTCTTCCGAGCAGTCGCCGCCGTCGCCGAACGATCCCACCTGAGGGAGGAGGTTGAACGCAATTTGATAGGGATAGACCTGTACTTTTACATCCTGAAAGGAGATCAGTGCCTTTGTCTGGTCCACCAATTCATCCATGGCGGCCGATCCAGTGCCGGACACCGACTGAAAGGTGGTGACGACGACGCGTTTGATCCCCGCCACATCGCGAAGCGGCTTCAGCGCCATCACCAGCGGCGTCGTCGTGCAATTCGGAATAGCCACAATCCCGCGCGTCATGGACCGCAACGCTGCAGCATTGACCTCCGGCACCACGAGCGGGACATTCGGATCCATCCGGAAAACCGCACTGTCATCGATCACGACCACACCCGCCGCGCCCAAACGTGCACCATACTCACGGCTGATGGCATCGGTGGCGGAAATAAAGACGATGTCGACGCCGGCAAAGGATGACGCCTCCGTCAGTTCTTCCACCTTGTACTCTTTCCCCTGACATGTGAGTACCTCGCCGGCTGACCGCTTGGACGAAAAGAGCCGCAGCGTCTCGATCGGGAAATTGCGTTCTTCCAGAATCTCAAGACTTTCTTTCCCAACCGCTCCGGTCGCCCCCAACACCGCCACCGTATAGGCCTGTTTCTTCTTCAACATCATGCTGTCCTTATGCCGATGCCGTCAGAACCCGGATGCGGTGGTTGAACGTATCCGCCACATACACGGTCCCGGACGCATCGACCGCTACGCCGAATGGATAACTGAGACTGCCTGCCAATGCCTCGCCGCCGTCGCCGCCGTACTGCGCGACACCGGTTCCAGACAAGCGCGTAATCGTCTTCGCGCGCCCGTCCCATACCCGGATCAAGTGACTGTCAGAATCCGTCATGTACACCCTACCGTCGCCACCGGCTGCAATGGCCGCCGGACGAGAAATGCTCGCCGAGTGCGGCTCTTCCGGCCCCTGGTATCGATAGGGGCTCCCGTCTCCCGCCACCGTCGTGATCTGACCCGTTGTCGGATCGACCGATCGGATTCGGCTATTGAAGGTATCCGCGATATACAGCACGCCATCAGCGCCCAACGCGACGCCGCTGGGTCCGGCCAAACTGGCCTCTGTGGCAGGCACCTGATCACCGCTGTACGCGGCCGTGCCGTCTCCAGCCACGGTGCTGATCACACCGGTGGCCAGATCCACCCGGCGGACGCGATTGTTGCTTTGATCGGCAATGTAGAGCGACTCGTCGTTGACGGCTAACCCGGTCGGCTCATTGATCGCGGCCTGAGCCGCCGGCCCACCGTCGCCGGAATAACGCGCCTGCCCGGTCCCGGCCACATGACTGATAATGCCCGTCGTGGCATCGACCTTCCTGATCCGATGGTTCATCGTGTCTGCAATATACAGATTGCCCGCACGATCAACGGCTACAGCACTGGGAAAATTGAGACGGGCACGACGTGCAGGACCGCCATCTCCCGAGTCCTGCTCGACGGTCAATCGCCCACCGGTCACATAGCGGACGGTGCCACTTAAATCCGTTACCTGGGTATAGGCCTTCGTTTTGTCATCGGAACTATCGGCAAAGGGATCGTCATCCTCTGCGGGCTGCACCACCGTCGGCTCCGGGGGCGGCACCGGGCCTGCCTTCCCGGCAGGCTCGCTTCCCGCGACGGTCGTGATCAGCCCGGTCCCACGATCAACCCGCCGAACCACGTGATTCTCGGAATCCGCGATGTACAGGTTCCCCTGCGCATCTACGCACAACCCCTTCGGCTCATTCAAGGATGCCGCAACAGCGAGCCCACCGTCACCGGCATACCCTGGCTCGCCGTCCCCCGCCACGGTTTCAATGATGATTCCAGATTGTGCTGCACCCGTTGTCATAGAACTTATGCGGGAAGGTTCTGCAGGATGGCATCACCCATTTCCGTGGTTCCGACCAACCGCATGCCTTCTGCGTGAATATCTTTGGTGCGGAATCCCAGTTCAAGGGTCTTGACGATTGCCTGCTCAATGGCCGCCGCTTCCTTCTCCAATTGAAACGCGTACGACAACATCATGGCGGCAGAAGCAATCGTCGCAATCGGGTTGGCAATGTTCTTCCCGGCGATATCCGGCGCACTGCCATGAATCGGCTCAAAAAGCCCGACCTTGGCGCCGACACTGGCGGAGGGCAGCATACCGATTGATCCGGTCAGCATGGCGGCCTCGTCGCTCAAAATATCACCGAAGATGTTATTGCAGAGCAGCACATCGAACTGCCGCGGATTCCGTACCAACTGCATCGCACAGTTGTCGACGTAAATATGGCTCAAGGCCACATCGGGGTAGCCTTTTTGGACCTCGGTCACCACCCGTCGCCACAGCTCGGACGACTCCAGGACGTTCGCCTTGTCGACCGACATCACCTTCTTGCGACGCTTGCGCGCCGCGTCAAACGCCACCACGGCGATCCGGCGAATCTCTTCGGTCGTATAGACTTCGGTATTGATCCCGCGTTCGCCGCCACCAGGCAACGGTTCAATCCCCTTCGGCTTACCAAAATAGATGCCGCCGGTGAGTTCACGAATCACCAGCATGTCGATCCCCTCGATGACGTCGCGGCGCAACGTGGAGGCATCAGCCAGCATGGGATACAGTTTTGCCGGACGCAAATTCGCATACAGCCCCAGTTGCTCTCGCAAGCCGAGCAAGGCCCGCTCGGGGCGAAGGCTATAGTCCAGCCCTTCCCATTTCGGGCCGCCGACGGCGCCGAGTAACACCGCATCGCTTTGCTTGGCAATCGTGAGGGTCTCTGCCGGAAGGGGCACCCCGACCTTGTCGATGGCGTGGCCTCCCACATCGGCCGCCTGAAACTCGAACGTATGCCCATACCGCGCTGCTACGGCCTTCAACACCTTGACCGCTTCCGGAACAATCTCGCGGCCGACTCCATCACCAGCTAGGACTGCAATTCTCGCTTTCACGTCGCGCTCTCCTCTCGGCTATTCAACGATCGCCTCGTCCTCCACCTTCCATGCGGGATCGACGAGGCAGAGAAATTCGATTGCGCTCGTCCCGGTATTCAGCAGAGACTGTTTGGCACCGGGCGGCACGTAGACCACGGATCCGGCCTCCACCGGCATGGACTCCTCATTCACCTTCATCACGCCGCGGCCGATGATGAAGTAATACACCTCCGAGGACGTCAACCGATGCCAGAGCGACTGTTTCCCCGGATCGAGCAGTCCATGGGCCAGGCTATAACCCAATTTCAGGTCGGCCTTGGCCGGGTGCAACAACTCCCGCAACCGCGTATGATCGCCGGCTAAAAATTCAGGGCAGTGCTTCAGATGCGTGCCGAACATACGGTTCCTTGATGCTGTCTGGTGCACAAGCTGAGGTCGCCCCGTCCGATCGGTACACCCGTACCGACCGAACGGAGGAATCTACCTTGCTGGTTGGGATCAAATCAAGCTGACCTTCTGAACCCCTTCCGCCTGCTTCGCCGCAAAATAGGCCAACTTGTTGAGCGCATTGAGATAGGCTCTCGCCGCTGCGGTAATGATGTCCGTATCGGCGCCATGGCCCGACACCGTCCGGCCATCTTCTTCGAGACGCACCGAGACTTCCCCTTGCGCATCTGTCCCGCCGGTGATGGCATTCACCCCGAACATCAGCAGTGTGCTTTTCGTCTGGGTCATGGCGGCAATCGTCCGGTAGACCGCATCCACCGGTCCGTCGCCTGTGCCGCTGTGAGAGACCAGCTTTCCATCGATCTCCAGTTCGACCGTGGCTCTCGGCGTCTTATTCGTTCCGCTTTCGACATGAAACGACTTCAAGACTACGCGCTCGGACATCTTGGCCACTTCTTCGGAGATGATGACCTCGAGGTCTTCTTCGTAGATCTCCCGCTTCTGGTCCGCCAACCGCTTAAACCGCTCAAATGCGTGGTTGACCTCTTCTTCGCTCAGCTTATAGCCCAACTCCTCCAAGCGTTGACGGAACGCATGGCGTCCGGACAGTTTGCCCATCACCAACTTGACCTGCTCCAACCCGACAGACTCCGGTCGCATGATCTCATAGGTGTTCTTATCCTTGAGCAATCCGTCCTGATGGATGCCCGAGGTATGGGCAAACGCATTGGCTCCGACGATAGCCTTGTTCGGCTGAATGACCATGCCGGTGATCTTGCTCACTAACCGGCTGGTCTTGGCGATTTCCTCCGTCACGACCTTGGTGTCGGCCCCATACCAATCCTTACGGGTCCGGAGCCCCATCACAATTTCTTCCAGCGAGGTATTGCCGGCTCGTTCGCCGATGCCATTGATGGTGCACTCGACCTGCCCGGCTCCTGCCACGACTGCCGCCAGGCTATTCGCCACCGCCATGCCCAAATCGTTATGACAATGAACAGAGATGACCGCCTGGCCGCTGTTCGATACTGTGTCTTTAATTCGCTTGATGAGGCCGCCGAACTCTTGCGGCACGGCATACCCCACCGTATCGGGAATATTGATCGTTCCGGCACCCGCCGCAATCACCGCCTCGATCACTTCACAGAGATAGGCTGGATCAGACCGGCTGGCGTCCATGGGAGAAAACTCGACGTCATCCACGTAGGTGCGCGCCAATTGCACCATTTCCACCGCCCGCTTTTTTGCCTCCTCACGCGTCATGCGGAACTGATGCTTCAAATGGATATCCGACGTGGAGAGAAAGGTATGGATACGGACCTTGGGCGCTCCTTTCAAGGCTTCCGAGGCTCGTGTAATGTCTTCCGGACGAGCCCGCGCAAGGCTGCAGACCACCGGCCCCTCGACCTCCAAGGCGATCCGCCGCACCGCCTCGAAGTCTCCCGGCGAACTATACGCAAACCCAGCCTCGATGATATCCACGCCGAGGCGCGCCAGCTGCTTGGCGATCATAAGCTTCTCTTCGACGTTCATGCTCGCCCCCGGCGATTGCTCGCCGTCCCGTAACGTCGTATCGAATATTCTGATCATCCGCGTCATGGCCTACCTCCTCCTAAGCTCCAGCATGCTCAAGCGGGTGTTCCAACACGGCCGCAGGCGAAGAAAACACCGGCGGCGTACCCTCTCGGGTACGTTGAGGATGTTTTCGAGCCGAGAACAACATTGGAAACCTGTTTCAGCATGCGAACAATAAAAAAAGCCTCCGCCCCGGGACAGGGACGAAGGCCTTGCGAGCTTCGTGGTACCACCCTGATTCAGCGTCGGATGAAGAGCATCTTCACCCGGCACCCTCATTGAATCCGTGACGCGGATCATTCGGGACTTATTACCACCCCGTCGTCGAGGCTTCACAAGTCCGGCTCGGAGGCGAGTTCAGGAGGCTACCGGCTGGTTCGCACCGTCCACCAGCTCTCTCAGTTCGGTTGCTTCTCCCTACTACTCCTCGTCAGCGCCCAGACTACTCTCTCGAATCTAATACCGGCCCATCGACTTTCGTCACCGGTTTCCCAGCGCCTTTAGCAACGACCGTCCACAGGCGTGCGAGCGGCCCCGACACAGCATAGCCGCTGAACGCTACGAACAGCATAGCCTGAGGCCAGGCGACAATCAACATCAAGGCCAAAATGCCCCACACCAGATACGTAAAGTGATCGCCCTTCTTGAATTTCAGGTCCTTGAAGCTGCGATACTTGATCGTGCTGACCATCAAAAACGCCAAGGCAAACGTAATCACCAAAATGAGCAGCGGTTTGACTTCCGCACCAAGCTGGGTGATGTGCAAATCGAAAATCACCAGCGAGGCGATCACCCCGGCGGCCGCCGGAATGGCCAGGCCCGTGAAGTATTTGCTGTCGGACGTACTCACCGTGGCGTTGAAGCGAGCGAGCCGGACGGCACCCATGGCCACGTAGGCGAACATCACCGCCACACCAAACATGCCCTGTCCGCTCAGCGCGTAGGAATAGATCAACACACCGGGCGCCACACCAAACGACACCACATCGGACAGCGAGTCGTACTCAATACCAAACTGCCCGGTACTATTCGTCAGGCGCGCCAGCTTTCCGTCCAGCATGTCGAAGATCATGCCCACCAGGATAGCAATGGCGGCCGACAGATGCTGTCCGTTGAACACCGACAGGATCGCAAACACGCCACAAAAGAGGTTCCCGGTGGTACAAAGATTGGGAATCAGGTACATGGCCTGCCGCTTCCGGTTCCCCTTCGCAAATGGAGGTTTCATGGTCGGTGATTTCATCGGAGTTCCCCCATGATGGTTTGGCCCCCTTTGACCCGCTCGCCTATCGACACACAGATCTTGGAACCCAGCGGAAGGAACGTGTCCATCCGCGAACCAAACCGGATCAGTCCGAATCGTTCCCCACGCTGCACGCGATCACCCTGCCCAACCCAGCAGACGATCCGGCGGGCGATCAACCCGGCGACTTGTACGCAGAGAACCTTCGCGCCGGATTCGGTCTTCAGCATCACGGCATTCTGTTCATTCCGGAGCGTCGCCTCCGGCTTACTCGCCACCAGAAACTGCCCGGGCTGATAACTCACCCCTTCTACGGTTCCGGCGCAGGGCATCCGGTTCACATGCACGTCAAACACGTTCAGAAACACCGTCACCCGGATGCTTTTTTCCTTCAGATACCGTGGCTCGAACTCTTCCTCAATCGCAATGACCTTGCCGTCTCCCGACGAGACCACCACGTTGGGTTGCTGCGGGATGGTGCGGCTGGGGTTCCGAAAGAACCACCCGGTAAACAGCAGGAACCCACCGGCCACCACCGTAGGAATCGTCCATCCCGCCACCCCACAGATCAGGGTCACTCCGGCAAGCCCACCGACAAAGGGCAAGCCTTCTCTGACAATCGGAATCCCGACGGCGCGATCAGCCATACACCTCCAGGCCCTCTTTTATGCTACCACGAGAAGCCCGGCTACAGGGTTAGTTTTTGTTCTTATCGACGAGTTGATCTTTCTTCAGCCACGGCATCATAGACCGGAGCCGAGCGCCGACTTCTTCAATCGGATGACCTTCGCCCTTTTTCAGCAGGGCATTGTAGACCGGCCGGTTGGCCTGATTCTCGAGCACCCATTCCTTGGCAAACTGGCCGCTCTGAATCTCGCCCAGGATCTTCTTCATTTCCTGCTTGGTCTCGTCGGTCACCACGCGCGGGCCACGGGTAATGTCGCCGTACTTCGCCGTCGTGCTGATTGAATACCGCATGTTGGCAATGCCGCCCTGGTAAATCAAATCCACGATCAACTTCACTTCGTGCAAACACTCGAAGTAAGCCATTTCCGGCGAGTACCCGGCCTCGACCAGTGTCTCGAACCCAGCCTGGATCAACGAGGTCAACCCGCCGCACAAGACCGCCTGCTCGCCAAATAAATCCGTTTCCGTCTCTTCTCTGAAATTCGTCTCGATGATGCCGGCCCGTCCGCCGCCCACCGCGCTGGCATAGGCCAAGCCGACTTGGCGAGTGTTGCCGCTGGGATCCTGATGCACGGCCAACAGACAGGGGACTCCGCTGCCCTTGGTGTACTCGGATCGGACGAGATGGCCAGGCCCCTTGGGCGCAACCATGAAGACATTGACGTCGGCCGGCGGCACGATCTGCCCGAAGTGGATATTGAATCCATGACCGAATGCCAGATAGGACCCGGGCTTCAAGTTCGGCGCAATATCCTGGCGGTAGATCGCCGCCTGCGCTTCATCCGGCGCGAGGATCATGATGACATCGGACGCCTTGACAGCATCAGCCACCGGCATGACCTTCAGCCCGCTCGCCTCGGCCTTTTTCCACGAACTGCCTTCACGCAAGCCCACCACGACACTGGCGCCGCTTTCTTTGAGATTGAGCGAATGCGCATGGCCTTGGCTGCCATAGCCGATCACGGCCACTTTCTTTCCGCGGATGAGCTGTAAGTCGGCGTCCTTGTCGTAATAGATCTTCATACATCACTCCTGAATATTCATAGGGCACATGGATGGAAGCAACAGCTGCACAAGAGAGGATACGCGCTACTCGCGAGCGAGCTTCTTCGGTTGGCTGACGGCCGGCCGGATCGCCTCACGCGCAATCGCCACTCGCCCCGTCCGAATCAGCTCCTTGATGCCGAGCGGCTGGAGCAGGTTGATGATGGCCTCGAGCTTTTTGGGATCTCCGGTGACCTCGATGGTATACGTCGAGGGCGTCGAATCGATCACGTTGGCTCGGAAAATATCTGCGATGCGCAGGGCTTCGGCACGATCCTCTGCCTTCGTATGGACCTTGATCAACGCCGTTTCCCGTGAAACGAAATCGCTCTCGTTCAGATCCACCACCTTGATCACATCGATCAGCTTGTTGAGCTGCTTGACGATTTGCTCCACGATGCGCTCATCCCCTGACGTCACAATCGTCATCTGCGACATCGAAGGGTCGAGAGTCGGAGCCACCGACAAGCTTTCGATATTGAACCCACGACCGCTGAACAAACCGGCCACGCGGGATAACACCCCAAATTTATTTTCTACGGTCACCGAAATAATGTGTTCCATGGAATTCCCACAAGCGCACAGCCGATAGCCTCTGCGCCTCCACCGAAGAGAGTCCTTCTCCCCGGTTCGAATCAGGCACGGCATCACCGGCCGGCAGCCCATTTCTCCTACGCGGTAAGGATAGTGTCTTTGCTTTCGTCGGACCCCGCACTGGGTCCACCTGCCATGCGCTGCTTCAACTCAGGCGGATCCTCGAGAATCATTTCATGATTGCAGCCGCCGGCTGGAATCATCGGATAACAATTCTCGAACGGATAGGTCGGGACATCCACGATCACCGGCTTCTCGGTGCTGATGGCTTCCTTCAGGACAGCGTCGAGATCCCCTACCTTGCTTGCGCGCAACCCAACCGCGCCATAGGCTTCAGCCAATTTCACAAAATCCGGCGTCGTTTCCAGATAGCTCGAGGCATACCGACCTTCATAGAACAGGTCCTGCCACTGACGCACCATGCCGTGGAACCGATTGTTCAGAATAATGACCTTGACCGGCAACTTCGACACCACGGCCGTCGCCATCTCCTGCATGTTCATTTGAATGCTGCCGTCGCCGGCCACGCAGAGGACCAGTCGATCCCTGAAGGCCGCCTGCGCGCCCATTGCTGCCGGCAGACCGAAACCCATCGTACCCAACCCACCCGACGTCAACCAACGATTCGGCCTGGCCAATTTAAAGTACTGGGCGGTCCACATTTGATGCTGGCCCACGTCCGTCGCCACGATCGGATCCCGATCCTTGGTCAATTCATACAAGCGCTTGACGACATGCTGCGGCTTGATCGCACCATCGGATTCTTGCTGATAGGCCAGCGGATGCGCCTGCTGCCATTCGCGGATCTGATCCCACCAAGGCTTGCGCAGATCTTTCTGACTCCCGTTGACCGTGGCCCGGAGAATCTGGTTCAACTCCCGCAACACGGCGTTGCAATCCCCCACGATCGGGATGTCGACATGAATATTCTTCCGGATCGAGGTCGGGTCGATGTCGATGTGGACCACCTTGGCATACGGGCAAAATTCCGACACCTTTCCCGTCACCCGATCATCGAAACGTGCCCCCACTGCAATGACCAGATCAGAATAATGGACGGCCATATTGGCGCAGTACGTTCCGTGCATGCCCATCATGCCCATCGACAACGGATGTTCACCGGGGAACGCCCCGAGGCCCATCAGCGTCATGTCGACGGGGATCTGCGTCATCTCCGCCAATTCCAACAATTCCTTGGCCGCCTGCGAAAACACCACGCCACCACCGACGTAGAGAATCGGTTTCTTCGCCTTCATGATGGCTTCAGCGGCCTGCTTGATCTGCCACTTGTTGCCCTCATACGTCGGATTGTAGCCGCGGATCGCTACGGAACTGGGGTAAGTGAATTCGGCTTTCGCCATGGACACGTCTTTCGGGATGTCCACCAGCACCGGCCCCGGTCGTCCGGTCGTCGCAATATAGAAGGCTTCCTTGATCGTCGTTGCCAGGTCGTTCACATCCTTCACCAAGAAATTGTACTTGGTACAGGGACGACTCAAACCGATGTTATCTGCTTCTTGAAATGCGTCGTTGCCGATCAAGCTCGTGGACACCTGCCCGCTGATACACACGAGCGGGACTGAATCCATATAGGCATCGGCCAAGGCGGTAATCACGTTGGTCATACCGGGGCCAGATGTCACCAAACAGACCCCGGCTTTCCCCGTGGCCTTGGCGTACCCTTCCGCCATGTGACCGGCTCCCTGTTCGTGCCGGGTCAAGACCACCTCGATGTCCTTTTGCTGGTGCAGCATGTCGAAAATCTTCAACACGACGCCGCCCGGCAAGGCGAAAATCGTTTTCACGCCTTCGGCCTTCAAGCACTCGATCAGGATTTCAGACCCTGTCAACTTCATATCAACCTCCCCTTCGCACATCGAGGCGAAGGACGTGACGTCTGAACTAATACCAATACCGCACTGCGGCGCAGTTGCGACACAGATTGCTACGATCTTTCTGAAAAATCAATGGGTAAGATGGCGGATCGTATCACCAGCCATCAAGTGAGGTCAAGAGAGCCGGGATGCGAGCGCACTGCGCACCAGACTAGGGTCGACTTCCATCTCGTGTTATGCGAACGTGCGCGCTGTGCTGATGCTGGTACCGGAGATTCCCTATGCGCGTCACGATCATGTCCCGCCGCGATTGTCACTTGTGCCATGTAGTGACCCGCGTGGCGTCGCAGGTGCAGGAGGATCTCGCCTTCCACCTGGCCACCATCGATGTCGACAGCGACGAACACCTCCGACGGCAATACGGTGATCGTGTCCCTGTGGTGCTGCTGGACGATCGGGAAATTCTTTGCGGCAAAGTCACCGGGGGAGAGCTTCGCGAGGCAATTAAAAAAGCGCGTTGGAGGAACCCTATAAGCCGGATTCTGTCCCGCGTGAAGCTTGCGCTCACACGGGGGTGATCATTTCTCTGGGACTCGAGTTACCTCGAGCCTCAAGCAACCTACCCGGAGACCTCGGCCGGGCCGGCCTTTCCGCTGAGCGCTTGCGAGCCCGCGGGCGTCCCCCTATTTGGTCTTGCTCCGGACGACGCTTACCGTGCCGTTGATGTCGCCATCACCGCGGTGGGCTCTTACCCCGCCGTTTCACCCTTACCTGAGCCGATGGAGTGACCGAAGTCGCTCACACCGGCCATCGGCGGTTTGTTTTCTGTGGTGCTGGTGTCGGATCGCTCCGCCTGGATGTTATCCAGCGTCCTTGCCCTTGGAGTCCGGACTTTCCTCCCGTCGAGCACGCTCGACGAGCGAGCACCCGTGTCCCCCCAGCGCGCGAGAAAAGTATACGGGCCGGTGAGAAGGGATTCAAGCCGCGCCCCGTCGCGACTAATGAAGCGGCGGCAACTCGTGGTTGGGCGCTGGTGGCTTGGACTGGTAAATCGGCATCGCCTCCCCCATCCACTCCTCAAGCTGTTGAATTCTGGTTTCGTGACTCGGGTGTGTGGACATAAACTCCGACGAGGATTTTCCGCCGGAAAGCTCGCCCATTCTCTGCCACAATTGGATCGCCTCTCGGGGGTCATATCCGGCATCTGCCGCCAACAAGACGCCCACATAGTCTGCTTCCGACTCGTGCTTCCGGCTGAACGGGAGTAACACGCCGACCTGCGCGCCGACACCCAAGGCCGCCATCCCCGCCTGCGAGAGAACCGGATTGGCGCCGCTGACCCCGAGCGCGATGCCGATCGCCTGTAAAGTCGTCTGCGCCAGCGTATTCTGACTCATCCGCTCTCCGCCATGACGGGCCAACGCATGCACGACTTCATGGCCCATGACGGCCGCGAGACCTGCTTCCGTCTTGGCCACCGGGAAAATTCCGGTATACACGGCGATCTTTCCGCCCGGCAACGCAAACGCGTTCATCGTCTTGTCATCCTTGATGATGGTCACTTCCCATTCAAACTGATTCGCCATCTCGCTGTATTTAGATCGTTTAGCGGCCTCGATCACTCTCGCTGCCACCCGTTTGACCGGTTCGATCTCTCGCGGGTCGGTCGACGGCTTCATCTTGGGATCGCTCTTGACGTCGGCGTAGGCCTGCGCGCCCATCTGCACTTCTTGCGACATTGGCATCATCATCAACTGCCACCGGCCGGTGTAGGGATTGGTTTGACAGCCTGTTGTGATCAACAGGGTCAGGATACCGAACAGCAGCCATGGTCCCCGTGAGAATGCTCTGAATTGCCGCCGAGTATTCCCATTCCATTCATGCGCCATCACACGCCTCCGCAAATTGACCCGATTTGTAAGCTCTGCTAGATTACCGCGCCGCCCTACCCGTTTCCACTGGGAGTTTCACCGAGTGCCTGGCACTACCACACTCTCCTCTCTAAATCGCATCGGCATCGACGAATCCGGCAAGGGCGACTACTTCGGCCCGCTGGTGATTGCCGCCGTCTTCGTCACCCCGGCATCGGAACAGGACCTGGCCCTCATGCAGGTACGCGACAGTAAAAAAATTACGGATGGACGGATTCTGGAAATGGCGCCGGACATCCGACTGCTTTGTCCGCACAGCATCGTCGCCATCGGGCCACAGCGCTACAACGAGCTCTACGCCAAGATCAACAACCTCAATCGACTCTTAGCTTGGGGCCACGCGCGAGCGTTGGAAAATTTGCTGCAGCAGGTCGACTGCGACCTTGCGATTGCGGATCAATTCGGGGATGAACGGTTGATTCTCGCAGCGCTACAAGAGAAAGGGAAACAGATTCGGTTGGTGCAACGGACAAAAGCGGAGTCCGATCTCGCGGTCGCAGCGGCGTCCATTCTTGCCCGGGCGGACTTTCTGCTGCGACTTCAGCGACTCTCCCAGGAGGTGCATACCACCTTGCCGAAGGGCGCCTCAGCAGCAGTAGCGTTGGCCGGACGCATGGTCGTAAAGAAACACGGACGGGACCGATTGGGAACCGTCGCCAAACTGCACTTCAAGACGACGCAACAGGTACTGGCCGAGGGCTAATGCCCCGCACAGCGGATGAAGAAACGCGAGAGGCTCATGGATCGCGGCATGAAACGATTGAACGCTGCGGGTGTCACGGTGGGGGAAGTCGTCGTCAGCTAGACTGACTCTCCGACCTCGAGATCTTTGGCCTGGTCATGCGGCACGGCCGACTTCTCCACAAGGCCGGGCTCACCTTCCCAATACAACATTCGATAGCAATACGGGCACGCGTGCACATCGTCCCCCCGTTTAACTTGGGAGATCAGCTGTGGAGGCAGCTGCAACCGGCAGCCGACGCAAATGCCGTCTTTGACCAATACCAGGGCCGGCTCCTTGCGCATAGCCTTCAATTTGCTGTATCGCGCGAACAGCCCTTTTTCGACCTGCCCGGACAATTGTGCCTGCTTCTTCTCCAACTCGGCGAGCTCGGCCGCAAGCACACGATCCTTCTCGCCCCACACTGCCTTCTCTTTCACGAAAAGCGCTTCCGATTCTTTCAGCTGTGCCTGGGCCGCGGTGATGGTCCGCTGAGTCTGTTCGATCTGCTCCATGGCCAGCAGGATCTTCTCCTCGAACTCACCTCGCTTCTTATTGGCCAGCTCCACTTCGAAGAGATGCGCCTGGTACTCCTGATTCGTCTTCAATTGAGCGGCGCGGTCTTTCATTTTGCCGATCCGGTCTTCGTGCGCCTCCAGGTCCTTCTCGTGGCTGCGTCGTTCCTTGTTCACAGCGTCGAAGGACGTCGAGGCGTCCTGCAAGACTCGTTTCACGTCGCGCACCGGAGCCTCGCTCACCTCCAGCCGTTCGGGAATTCTTCGCCGCTGTTCTTTCAAATCGGCGATACGAAGATCAAGCTTCTGTAGTTCAATGAGGGGGGAAAGCTGTAGATTCAACGGACTCCTTCTGAATCGCTGAGGACGGCGCCGCGCTGGCGCTCCTCGCGCCGAAACGATCGGGGAATGCTCAGGCTGGTGGGCCCACTAGGACTTGAACCTAGGACCAGCTGATTATGAGTCAGCCGCTCTAACCACCTGAGCTATGGGCCCAACCCTGCCGGCCACTCCACGAACCTCAGTTCGCTTCATGGCACCTTGGCTCGAGCGGCATGATTTTAGGCTGCCACTCGCGTAGAGTCAAACAAGGCCCGGGACTCGGCGCTAGAGACTTTCTACAAAACTGCGCAACTTTTTACTTCGGCTCGGATGCCTGAGCTTCCGCAGGGCTTTTGCCTCAATCTGCCGGATACGCTCACGCGTCACTTCAAAATCCTGCCCCACTTCCTCCAGCGTATGATCGGTGGCTTCGCCGATACCAAATCGCTTGCGCAGGACCTTCTCTTCCCGAGGGGTGAGCGTTTCCAATGCGCCGTTGATTTGGCGCTGCAAATCATACCGAATGGCGGCTTCCAACGGCGAGACGGCTTTCTTGTCCTCGATAAAGTCGCCGAGATGGCTGTCTTCTTCTTCGCCGATCGGAGTTTCGAGGGAAATCGGCTCACGGGCGATTTTCAGAATCTTCCGCACCTTATCCAGCGGCAAATCCATCCGCTCCGCGATCTCTTCCGGCGTCGGTTCGCGTCCAAGCTTTTGCACCAGATGCCGGGAGGTCCGAATCAGCTTGTTGATCGTCTCGATCATATGCACCGGAATCCGGATGGTTCGTGCCTGGTCGGCAATCGCGCGAGTAATCGCCTGCCGAATCCACCAGGTCGCATAGGTGCTGAACTTGTAGCCACGCTTGTATTCAAACTTGTCGACCGCCTTCATCAAGCCGATATTGCCTTCTTGAATCAAATCCAGGAACTGCAACCCGCGATTCGTGTATTTTTTCGCGATACTCACGACCAAACGCAGATTCGCCTCCACCAGCTCTGCCTTCCCGCGCTTGACCTTTTCTTCCGCCACGTCCAGATGCTTGACCGCATCCTTGATCTCCTCGGAAGAGACCAGCGCCTCTTCCTCTTCCAACTGGCGGACTCGACCTTTCGCCGCCTGATAGTGCTTCTTGATGTCTTGCAGCACCTCTTCGGACAGGCTGGTTCTCCGTTTGACGGCCAACAGATCTTTGTGCGTGCGACACAATTTGCGGAGCAACTCAGCCCCCGCTTCACCACCGACGCCCAACCGGCGCTGGCAACTCGTCACCTCGCGCTCTGCCTGGCGGAACAGCAGATTGAGGTCGCGGACCCGCTGCGTCATCCGATCTTTCAGGACGCCATGCAGGTTGACGGATTCCATCTTGTCCACGACCTGTCCGCGAACGGTGTCGATCTGCTTGCGGAGCTTCTTCTGCTTCTCGGGATCGGCACCGACGTGACGGGCCTTGTCGTACAAGTCCTTCAGCGAGGCCGACACTTTACGAACCGCGTTCAAGGAATCCAGGGTCTTGACCCGCAGCTCCTCATAATCCTTTTCGACGGCCTCTTCCTCAAAGTCTTCTTCCGTCTCAACGACCGGCACAATCTCCCGCACATCGATCTTGCCGTTCTTGAGTTGGTCGCGCAGATTGAGGACGAATTCCAGGGTCATCGGCAAGCCGTAGACGACGGTTGCGATATCTTTCTTGCCCTCTTCAATACGCTTGGCGATCTCGATCTCGCCCTCGCGGCTCAGCAGCGCCACGCTGCCCATCTCTTTCAGGTAGAGCCGGACCGGGTCGTCGGTACGGCTGAGCGCCCCAGGGGTGAGGTCGATCTCTTTCTCGTTCTCCTCCGACGCATCCGCCTCTTCGCTTTCCTCGATGGTGTCGTCGCTGTCCGCGGCCTTCGGAGTGCGTTCAGTTTCAGCGGACTCCACAATTTCGATGTCCATCTCGCCGAACATGGTCATGATGGTACTGAACTGGTCGGACGAAACGACATCTGCCGGCAGTGTGCTGTTGAGATCGTCGTACGTGAGAAAGCCCTTCTCTTTGCCGAGATTAATGAGCTTCTTCACCTCGCCGAGTAATTCTTGTTTCGGCATACCTACTCCTTCACCGCAGACGTCAGCGCAACCGGCGTCAAGCCGGCCTTCCGAATCCGCATATCGTTAATCAATCTGTTCAGGCGATGCACATCATCGTCCCGCCGCTCGCGTTCCGCGGCTTTCAACTCCTGAATCAAGGCCCCCAAGGTTCGTTCCCGGCCTCGTCGCTCCAGCGTTTCCAAACACCCGGCGATATGCGCCGGGACATCATCATAATGTTGCTCCAGCATCGACAGTTCAGACATCAGCGTGCCGCACTCCTCATCGTGAATGAGCGCGTCCAGCAAATCCCGCACCGACACCCGCCCATCTTGCCCAAGATGCTGCATGGCGCACTGAATCAACCGACGATAGACCGGCACCGAAAACGCCTCCGGCGATAATCGTCCCAGATCTTGAGCCGATAAATTGCCCTGCACGAGCAAGTGAGCCAAATCACGCTCCTCGGGATTCCCTTTCAACTTCGAGGGTCCGGCCGGGGCAGGAGCCTTCCGCTCCCGTTCGGGACTTCGCTGATCCTGAGCCGCCAAGGCGGGATACCGATCGATCAGTCGTTGCTGACTCAGCCCCAATCGTTCGGCCACCAGACGAATTCGCTCTTCCCGCTCGATGGGATGCGCACTTTTCTGGAGAATGCGCAACACCGCATCGACAGCTCGAATCCGATCTTCGACCGTGCCCGCTTCCGCCGTGCGCAGACTGTGCTCCACCGCAAAATCCAGCAGACTGGGTGCCGCGCGATGCAATGCCGCAAAGCCCTCGGCGCCATACTGTCGGACATAGGTATCAGGATCGTCGCCTTCCGGCAGCGACACGACCTTCACACTGAGGCCGCTGTTGACGAACAAATCCAAGGTCCGCAGAGCGGCTCTCACCCCCGCCTGATCCGGATCGAACAGCAGCACGACATTCGACGCGAACCGTCGGATCACCGCAATATGCTCAGCGGTCAAGGCGGTGCCTAGCGTAGCCGCCACATGGCGGATCCCGGCTTGATGCAGCGCGACTGCATCGAAATACCCTTCGACGATGATCAGCGTCTGCTGCTGCCCTGCCGCATCGCGAGCCGCCTCCAGGGCGAACAACGTGTGCCCCTTCTTGAATAACGGCGTCTCGGGCGAGTTCAAATATTTCGGCGTGCCTTCTCCAAGAACACGCCCGCCGAATGCCACAATCCGCTTGCGCAAATCGACGATCGGGAACATCACGCGAGAGCGGAATCGATCATAATGCCCGGACGCCCCTGCCTTCTGCAAACCGCCTTGATCACGCGGAATGGAGAGGCCGGCGGCCACAAGATCCGCAGCGGTGAACCCTTCTTTGAGCATGGCCTTGGTCAATCCATCCCATTCGGGCGGGGCATAGCCAATTCTAAACTGGGTACACGTACTGCTCTGAATGCCACGACTTTCGAGATAAGCGCGCGCTTGAGCTCCCGCCTCGCCCTCGGTCAACATACGCTGATACCAGGCTCCCGCTGCGGCGTTTAAACGCTCCAGTCGGCCCAGTTGCGCGCGCGCCTCAGTAGAATATCCCCCGCTCGACTCCGGAACATCCACGCCAACTTTCCGCCCCAGATCCCGCACAATTTCGGGGAAGGCCGCTCCGGTCAATTTCATGAGAAATGTATAGACATTGCCTCCGGCCCCGCAGCCGAAACAATGAAAGATCTGTCGCGAGGAACTGACGGTGAAGGAGGGAGATTTCTCTTGATGGAACGGACAGAGGCCTTTGAGATTCTGCCCGGCCCGCGTCAGTGCCACATGTTGGCCCACGATCTCCGCAATGTCCACTCGGTCTCTGATTTGGTTAATGACGTCGTCCGAAATCAGGCCTTGGCCCACGGCGGTCCTCGCTAGTGCCCGCAGGGATCCGACCGGTCGGATACCCGGTGGGATGCCTTCGACGCGATTGAAAGTTGACCGTTCAACCTAACAAACGGTCCGCACAAGTGTCAATCGAGTTGGCGAACCGCTCACCCCGGGGGCCACGCCATGGGCCTGCCGCCGAGCACATGCAGGTGGAGATGAAACACGGTCTGCCCACTATCCGCCCCCGTGTTCGTGACGATACGGTATCCGGAGCCATTCAATTTTCGAGCCCGCGCCACCTCCGCGCAGGTCAACAGGAGCTGTCCCAGCAACGCCTGATCCCCGTCCCCGCAATTCTGAACGGCTGCCACATGTCGTTTAGGAATCACCAGGATGTGGACAGGGGCCTGACCGTTGATGTCCTCGAACGCCAGCACCTGCTCATCCTGGAAGACAATGTTGGCCGGAATGGTCCCCGCCACAATGCGACAAAAAATGCAGTTATCCACCGGCCTTCCCTCCCGATTCCGGACGAATCCCGGACTTCCCAAACCGGTCGCCTAACTCACGATACACCTCGCCGAGCGTCACGTCGTGGTATCCGAGCACCAGCAGCGTGTGAAACAGCAGATCGGCGGTTTCGTAGATGATCTCCTCTCGCTTCCGGTTCTTGGCGGCAATGATTACTTCCCCGGCCTCTTCAGCCACCTTTTTCAGAATCCGGTCAGCTCCGCCCTGCAACAGTTTCGAGACGTATGAATCCGGCTGAGGATGGGCTTTCCGCTGCAAGACCGTCTGGTACAGACGCTCCAGAATGCCGCCGCCGGCATCCTGCGTCTTCTCCTCGCCAGCCTGCCCCTGCTCCGTCATTCTGGAAAAAAAACAGGCGCGCTCGCCGGTATGACAGGTGGGCCCAACCGGTTCTGCCTTCACGAGAATCGTGTCACGATCGCAATCGACAAACAGGTCCTTCACCCGAAGAACATGACCGGACGACTCTCCCTTCCGCCACAGTATTCGGCGTGAGCGACTCCAAAAGTGGACGGACCTGGTCTCGAGTGTCTTGGTGATGGCCTCCTGGTTCATGTACCCAACCATCAAGACCGTCCCGTCGAGCCAGTCTTGAATCACGGCAGGAAGCAATCCCTGTCCGTCAAACGTCAGCTCCCGCCCGTCCTTCGTCATCGCGTCTGCTCCTGCAGTATGGCCTCCAGCCGAACCGGCACCCCACGCTCACGCAAATAGGTCTTCGCTTGCTGAATCGTATGCGTCCGATAGTGGAAAATCGAGGCGGCGAGCACCGCATCAGCCTTTCCCTTCACGAGCCCATCATATAAATGCTCGAGGGTACCCACCCCTCCGGACGCGATCACCGGAATCGAGAGACGCGCCGACACGGCAGCCGTCAGCGCCAAGTCATAGCCATTCTGCCGACCGTCCTGATCCATGCTGGTCAGAAGGATTTCCCCAGCCCCATAGCCTTCCATGCGCTGGGCCCACTCCACCGCATCCAATCCGGTCGCCTTCCGCCCACCATGTGTATAGACCTGCCACTGTCCGCCGGCTTCCTGCCGCTTGGCATCGATGGCCACGACGATGCACTGGGTGCCGAACCGTTGCGCAGCTTCACGAACAAACTCCGGCTGCTGAACGGCCGTCGTGTTGATGCTGACTTTGTCGGCCCCGGCATTGAGCAACGCGCGGATATCATCGAGCGTGCGCACGCCGCCGCCCACCGTGACCGGCATGAATACCCTGGCCGCCGTCTGTTCAACCACATCAATAATGGTTTTACGGTTTTCGTGCGACGCGGTGATATCCAGGAAGCACAATTCATCCGCGCCTTCACGGTCGTAAATGGCCGCCACTTCCACGGGATCCCCGGCGTCGCGCAAATTGACAAAGCTGACGCCTTTGACGACCCGACCATCCTTAACGTCCAGGCAGGGAATGATGCGTTTAGTCAACATCCTGATCCTTCAGATAGGGGACGTGGGGCGAACGCTCGCCGCACGCTTCCCACCGTGCTTCCGTTAGGCCCGACCGAGAACGCTCAGGGCGGCGCGATAGTCCAACTTGCCGTCATACAGGGCCTTCCCGACAATGGCCCCCTCGACACGCGGACCAAGCGCCTGCACGGCCTGCAAGTCCTCCACCCGCGTGATGCCGCCTGAAGCGATGACAGGCCATGAGGAACGCTCCACCACCTCCCGCAACGCAACCAGATTCGGCCCATTCAGCATGCCGTCTCGAGCAATGTCCGTATAGATGACGGCACCCAATTCATGGACCGCCAGCTCCGTGAGCAAATCGATCGCCCTGGTCTCCGAAACCGTGGTCCATCCCTTGACCGCCACCTTGCCGTCCCGCGCATCCAGCCCCAAGAGAATCCGACGGGGAAACTCACGACAGGCCTGAGCCAGAAATTCCCGATCCGTGAGAGCTGCCGTTCCAAGCACGACTCTGGCCACTCCCGCCTGGAGATATTTCCTCACCGTTTCGATGGTCCTGATCCCACCGCCGACTTGCACCTTCACACTCACGGTCTTCATCACCGCTTCGATCTGCGGAAGATTCTTCGGTTCACCATCGACCGCACCGTTCAGGTCGACGACGTGAATGAGATCGGCCCCCTGCTCCTGCCAACGGCGCGCGACGGAGGGCACGTCCTCCGAATACACGGTTTCAGCAGCCATATCACCCTGTCGTAACCGCACACAGCGGCCGTCTTTCAGATCAATCGCCGGAATCACACGCATGCATACACCTGTCATAAATCAGCTAGTGCGCGCCGCCCCCTGTGCCACCGTAGGGAAAGACGTCGGCCAATTCGGCGGCTCCATAGGCCGCCAACTCATCCGCAGTGACGAACACTCCGGATCGTTGAATGAACCCGACAAAATCTTCGGTCATGGGCCGCTGCTTTTCGTAATAATTGCCTTCCCACAGCACCATACCGTCCGAAGCCACGAGCTTCACCTCGAATCCCACCGCTGCGGGCGGATCCGCTCCGAGACGGCTCCCGACGCGTTCTTGATAGACCAACACCTTGCCGCTCAACGCCGCATCGGCACCGAGCCGCTGAGCGATTTTATGCGCGGACAGCGGCTCAGTCGTCCCCCCACCCGCAAGGTCTCGCGCCGCAACCCTGGCCTCATTCGGTGAGAGCACGCGCAGCCCTGGCTTGGCTTTCAACTTTGCCCACAACAATTCGGTGATTTTTTCACCGGCGGCCGGCGGGACCACCTGTGTCCGCCACACGTATTGATCGGTCGTCGGGGCCCCGCTCACAGACATATCGGAGCGTCGCGCTCCGGAAGGCACGGGAAAGGCCGGGCCGCTGGCATCAACGATCTGCGGCGTCGCCATGGTGGCAAACGGAATGAGTACGATCGTACGGACAGGGTATTTTTCTGCTTGGGCAGAAGCCTTACTCGTCACCTTTGTCCCACTGCAACCGGTCATCAGCAGAACCACCAGCAAGGCCGGCAGACAGCGAACCACCAAGGGGCTCACGTCCAAGCCCCAAAATTCTTGATTACCTGCAGGCCAACCGCTTGGCTTTTTTCAGGATGAAACTGGCAGGCCACCACATTATCTTTCCAGACCGCCGAAGCAAACGGTTTTCCATACTCAGTCATGGTTGCAATGACCGTCGGATCCGCCGGTTCAACGTAGTAGGAGTGTACGAAGTAGCAATAGCTCCCTGGCGCGATTCCAGCCAACGGAGGAGCAGGCCGCACAACCTGAATTTCATTCCACCCCATATGCGGAACCTTCAGCGACGGATCCAACGAAAACTTTTTGACGCGGCCAGGAATGAGGCCAAGGCCCTTGTGGATCCCAAACTCTTCGCTCTCCGTGAAAAGCAACTGTAGCCCCAGGCAAATGCCCAGAAAGGGCTTTCCGGACTGAATCGCCGACTGAATGGGCGGGATTAACTCATACCGTTCGAGATTCGCCATGCAATCGCCGAACGCCCCCACGCCGGGCAATACGACATGGCTGGCATTCGCAATGGCGCGGGGATCGCGCGTCACGACGGCCTGATGCCCCACAGACTCGAAGGCCTTGGAGACGCTCCGTAAATTACCCATGCCGTAATCAATGATGGCGATCATGATTGCTTTCGACGAGGTCCGATGAAGCCCTGAACACCACGCGATGGTGGGACCCTGGCCGGCCCCCTGAGCCGGCTAGAGACTGCCCTTGGTCGAGAGGACCGTCCCCGACAATCGCTCTTCCACCATGGTGGCCTGATCCAACGCCCGCGCCAACGCCTTGAAGATGGCTTCCATGATGTGATGGGGATTGCGCCCATACTGAAGATTGACGTGAAGATTGAGCCCCCCGTGGGTCACGAACGCCTGAAAAAAATCCTCAAACAGGCCCAGGTCGAACGTTTTGATTTTTCGATCGGGCAGCGTGACGTTATACACCAGGTATGGCCGCCCGCTGAGATCGACCGTGACCTGCGCAAGTGTTTCATCCAGCGGCACCGAGGCCCACCCGAATCGCTTGATCCCTGCCTTCTCGCCCAGGGCTTGATGCAACGCCTTACCCATCGTGATACCGACGTCTTCCACCGTATGGTGCTCGTCGATGTCGATATCGCCTTTGGCCTGAATCGTGAGATCGAAGAACCCATGTTTGGCTAACAGTTCCAACATATGATCGAAGAACCGGATGGAGGTGTCGATCTGGCCGCGTCCGCTCCCGTCCAGCACCCACTCGACGCGGATATCGGTCTCCTTCGTGGCACGATGAAGTGCAGCGTGTCTCGGGGCATCGGTCTTTTTCATGAGAACCTGCTTTGGGCTGATTTGGCATGCGCATCGAAGCCTTCGATATGCGCCAGTCGGACGATGTGATCCTTGGCTTTCGTCAACTCTTCTTTCGTGTAATGCACAATGTTGCTGACCTTCACATAGTCGTTGACGGAGAGCGGAGAAAAGAAGCGGGCCGTCGCTCCGGTTGGCAACACATGGTTAGGGCCGGCCACATAGTCCGCCACGGCAGGCGGCGTGTAGCGGCCTAAAAACAACGCGCCGGCGTGGCGAACCTGCTCCAGATAATCGAAGGGCCGATCAACGGACAGGGTGAGATGCTCGGGTGCAATCTGGTTTGCAACCTCGATGGCCTCGTCCATTGTGGGAACAACAAGCGCGGCAAAATGCCGCGCAATCGACTTCGCGGCGATTTTCTCCCGCTGCAGCCCCTTCAGTTGCACCTGGATCAACCGCACCACTTCTTTGGCCAAGGATGCCGACGTCGTCACAAGGTACACCTGCGCATCCTCGTCATGTTCGGCTTCACAGAGCAAGTCGGCCGCCACATGCGCCGGTTTTGCGTCATCATCGGCCACGACCAACAACTCGCTCGGTCCGGCCACCATATCGATGCCCACGGTGCCGTACAGCAAACGTTTGGCGGTGGCGACATACATATTGCCGGGGCCGACAATTTTATCGACTTTGGCAATCGTCTTCGTCCCGAATGCCATGGCACCGATGGCCTGCACCCCACCGACTCGATAAATTTCGTCGACGCCGGCAATATCCGCCGCGACCAACAAATAGGGGTTGATCTCCCCTTTCGGAGTCGGCGTACACATGACGATACGCCGAACACCGGCCACTTTCGCAGGGATAGCGCACATGAGCACCGACGAGGGATACACCGCCTTACCACCCGGGACGTACACGCCAACGGCATCGAGCGGCGTGACTGTCTGGCCGAGCGTCGCGTTCTGTTCCTGATACATCCAGGTCTTGGTGCGCTGGCGTTCGTGGAACTGACGGACCCGTTCCGCCGCATATCGGAGCGAATCTCCCTCATCCTTGCGAATGTGGTAATACGCGTCCTTGACTTCTTCGGGCGTGACGCGAACTTGGTCCACCTTCAAGGCGAGCCGGTCGAACTTCTTGGTATAGCGCAGGACCGCTCGATCCCCACCACGCTCAACAGCCTGGAGAATCGTGCGGACGCTTTTTTCGACCGTAGCCCCCTGCGACCGCGAACGGGTCGCGATTTTCCGCAACGCGGCGGCAAACCCTCGGTCGGTACTCGCGTAAATGGTCATGACTTCCGTCCTGCCGCCCCATACAATCTTGATGGCGGCTCGTCCTCAATCCACCGCAGCTAGCTGCGTGGGACAGCCCGGAGCACTATTCGGCCCCTACAGCCTCACGCAGCCGTTCGATCAACGCCTTTAAGGGTGCATGTTTTAACTTGAGACTGGCCCGATTCACGATCAAGCGGGCGGTGGACTGGGTGATCACCTCCACCTCTGCCAGATCATGGGCCCTCAAGGTACTCCCCGTTTCAACCAGATCAACGATGCGATCGGCCAAACCGACCAGGGGAGCCAGTTCGATTGACCCATACAATTTGACAATCTCGACCGGCACTCCGCGCTGGTTGAAATAGCGTTCGGTGACGTTGGGATACTTTGTCGCCACACGGATCTTGGACGACCAACGGTCCGGCGACGGTTGGCCCTGCAACGCGGCGACCGAGATTCTACACGCTCCAACCTTCAAATCCAACGGCTCGTAGACATCGCTCCCCTGCTCCAGCAACACGTCCTTCCCCACCACCCCGACGTCGGCCGCCCCATGCTCGACATAGGTCGGCACATCGGTCGGCCTGACGATCAGAAATCGCGCATCGTTGCCGGCACAGTCGAAGACCAGCTTTCGGCTCTCGGTGGAGAGACCGGGACTGTCATACCCCGCCTGCTTCATCAATTGCAGCACCGGGCCAAGTAGTTTTCCCTTCGACAGCGCGATCGTCAGACCCTTCGGTCGTGCCTCCACGGATCTCCTCCCCCTCACATTCACTTCCCTTTCCTCCGCTCAATGCTCGCCCCCAAGGCTTTCAGTTTGTCCTCAAGCCGTTCGTAGCCTCGATCGAGGTGATACACACGGGACACTTCGGTAATGCCTTCGGCGGCGAGACCGGCCACGATCAGACCGGCGCTGGCCCGGAGATCCGACGCCATCACCGGAGCGCCCGTCAACCCCTCTCTACCCGTAATCACCACGCGATTGCCCTCCACGCGAATCTCCGCACCCATGCGACGTAATTCTTCCACATGCATGAACCGGCTTTCGAAAATCGTTTCGGTCACCACGCTCGTCCCTTCGGCGACGGCCATCAGGGCCACAAACTGAGCCTGCATATCGGTCGGGAAGCCGGGATGCGGGCTGGTTCGAACATTCGTTCCTTTCAGACGTCCGGTCACCTTGAGATGGACCCGGTCGCCCTCTTCCGCCAACTCCACGCCGCTTTCCCGCAATTTCATCAGCAAGGGCTCCATGTGCTCAGGACGGCAACGCTTGACCGAGATCTCCCCTCCGGTAATCGCACCAGCCACAAGGTAGGTCCCGGCTTCGATGCGATCAGGGATAACGTCATGATCGGCCCCGTGTAATTCCGTCACCCCTTCGATCATGATCATATCCGTCCCCGCGCCAGCAATGCGTGCCCCGCGTTTGACGAGGAATGCGGCTAGGTCGCTGATTTCCGGTTCCTTTGCAGCGTTCTCAAGGACCGTAGTCCCCTCAGCCAGTACCGCTGCCATCATGAGGTTCTCGGTGCCGGTCACACTCGGGGTATCGAAATAAATGCGGCTTCCCCGCAAACGACGGGCCGTGGCCTTGATGTAGCCATGCTCGATTTCGACGGTCGCCCCCATCTTCTCCAGGCCGGCCAGATGAAAATTGACCGGACGTGAGCCGATGGCGCACCCTCCGGGAAGCGACACCTTCGCCTCCCCCATTCGAGCCACCAGCGGGCCCAACACCAACACCGACGCCCGCATTGTCCGAACTAAATCATAGGGAGCCTCTGTCGACGCGATGATCTGCGCATCGACCACCGTGTGCTCCCCCTCTTGAGCTACGGCAATGCCCAACATGCGGAGCAACTTGCCCATGGTGAGCACATCCACCACGCTCGGCATGTTCGACAGCACACACTCGCCCCCGCCAAGAATCGTCGAGGCGAGAATCGGCAAGGCCGCATTTTTCGCCCCGCTGGTGCGGACCTCACCTTTCAGTCGGCGCCCACCATGAATAATGATCTGATCCATAGGTTTCAGTCCGCCTGTCTCGTCGGGATCGAGTCCTTGCCCCTCTCAGTGATCACTCGCGACAGGCTCCACGTGCGATTCATTTTTCTCAAAACAGACGACTCGCGCGATTCCGGCGTCATCCTGCAAGACCGCAGCGGTCTGAAACCACCCGCTCTCCTCCGCAAGCCGGCAGACGGCAGCAGCTTGCCCGAGCCCGACTTCCATCAGCAGTGCACCACCGGTCTTCAGATAGCTCGGCGCCTGCTGGAGGAGCCGCCGATGGACACCCATGCCATCCGGACCTCCGGCCAATGCCAATCGCGGCTCAAAGCACCCGACCTCCGGTTGAAGCGTCGCGAGATCTCCATCGGCAATATAGGGAGGATTGGACACCATCACATCAATCTTGTGCCGCCAGGCGGGAGCGTCAAGCGGGGCCAGAAGGTCCCCCTGAAGACAATCAATGCGCGCATCGCATCCGTGCTGAACCATATTGCGTTGCGCAACGGCCAGGGCCTCTGCCGATACGTCGATAGCGACCACGCATGCGTGGGGCAATGCCAGCGCCACGGACACAGCCAGACAACCGGACCCAGTTCCCACATCCACGATGGTGACGGCTGGATGATCGGCACAACGACGAACTGCCTCTGCGACCAATAGGGCACTTTCCGGACGTGGGATCAGAACCGCGGGGGTCACTTGAAATTCTCGTCCACAGAACTCTTGCGTACCGAGGACATATTGCAACGGTTCACGACGGGTCCGACGCGCGACCAAGGCTCGAGCACATTCACATTCTGCGTCAGTCAATTCATGATCCGCCTGCACACGCTGCATCAGCGGCGAGAGGCCCAGCGCGTGCTCTAACAACCAGGCGGCCTCCAAGGCCGGCTGATCGATGCCCGCATCAGTCAGGCGGCGTTCAGCTTCCTCCGATACGACGCGTATGGTTGGCATGGCAACCGCGACGGCGGCGCGCGGGACGCCGCTCATTTCGCCTCCAGGCTGGCCAGGTGTTCATAGTGCGCGCGCAGCGCTTGGACGATCTCTTCCAGGTCACCAGCCAACACCTGATCAAGCTTATGTACCGTCAATCCGATACGATGATCGGTCACACGATTTTGCGGGAAGTTGTAGGTCCGGATCTTTTCGCTCCGGTCCCCGGTCCCGACCTGAGACTTCCGATCTTGTGCGATCGCCGCCTCCTGCTTTTCTCGCTCAGCCTCGACAATTCTCGCGCGCAGCGTCCGCATAGCCTTGGTGCGGTTTTTGAGCTGTGACCGCTCGTCTTGGCAGCTGACCACGACCCCCGTCGGGATGTGCGTAATGCGAACCGCGGAGTAGGTCGTATTGACACTTTGCCCACCCGCGCCCGACGAACAAAAGGTGTCGATACGTAAGTCTTTCGGATCGATGTGCACGTCGACCTCATCGACTTCCGGCATCACCGCCACCGTCACGGTGGACGTATGGATTCTCCCGCTGGCCTCCGTAGTGGGAACCCGTTGGACACGATGCACGCCGCTTTCGTATCTGAGACGCCCGAACGCGCCCTTCCCCTCCAACAACGCGATCACTTCCCGATAGCCGCCAATACCGGTCTCGGAAGCGTCGACGACTTCCAGGCGGAGGCGGTTACGCTCGGCATATTTGAGGTACATCCGAAAGAGATCCCCCGCAAACAGCGCCGCTTCATCTCCCCCTGTTCCCGCCCGGATTTCCAGAAAGACGTTCTTCTCGTCGCGCGGATCTTTTGGCGTCAAGAAATCCTTGGCGAGGCTCTCAAGATCTAGTACCTGCTGATTGAGCTGCTGGCTTTCCTCGGCAAACAGCTGCTTCATATCGGCACCCGTCGAGGGGTCCTGCAGTAGCACAGCCACGTCCTCGAGTTGTTTTTTTAGCTCTCGGTAGGCCACAAAGTGCTGCGCCGGCTCCTCTAACTCCGTCCGCTCCTTGTTGAGCTTATGAATCATGCCCGGTTGATTGAGAACAGTCGGGTCCATCAGCTGATTCGTCAGCTCCTGAAACCGTGCGGCCATCCCCTCCCACTTTTTGATCAACCCGTCTTCCATATTCCGCTCATTCCGGCCTGCGCCCGCAACATCCCCAAAAAACAAGAGACCCTGCCCCAAAAGGAAGCAGGGTCTCCGTGATGTCCTGACTGGGCCTACTTTTCTTTTTTGGCGTACTTCTTCTTGAACCGTTCGACACGCCCTTCGGTATCGACAATCTTCTGGGTACCCGTAAAGAACGGATGGCATCCAGCACAAATGTCGACTTTGATGTCTCCGATGGTCGAACGCGTCTTGAACGTATTCCCGCAAGCGCAATGCACAGTTGCTTCACGGTAGACTGGATGAATTCCCTTTTGCATGCCTGCTCCTCTGCTGCCCTTGATTCATTGACTCGCTTGGTGTTGTTCGCCAGGGTGCACGACTTTACACTGGAGGCACCCACACTGGCAAGCGGCAACCTACCGATTCATAGATTGTAAAAACTCTTGATTGGTTTTGGTTCCACCGATCTTGTCCATTAGGAATTCCATCGCTTCCATTGTACCCAACGGGCTCAAGACCTTTCGCAGGATCCACATCTTGTTCAAACGATCGCGGTCAACCAGCAACTCTTCCTTGCGGGTACCGGATTGGCTGATATCGATCGCCGGGAAGAGACGCTTGTCGGCCAACCGCCGATCCAAATGTACTTCCATATTGCCGGTTCCCTTAAACTCTTCGAAAATCACGTCGTCCATGCGGCTTCCCGTATCGATCAGAGCCGTCGCCATGATGGTCAAGCTGCCGCCATTTTCGATGTTTCTAGCCGCGCCGAAAAATCGCTTCGGCCGCTGCAGGGCATTGGAGTCCAGACCGCCCGAAAGCACCTTGCCGCTGGGGGGAGCGATCGTATTATAGGCGCGTGCCAACCGTGTGATGCTATCGAGCAGAATCACCACATCTTTCTTATGTTCAACAAGTCGCTTCGCTTTCTCCAATACCATTTCCGCCACTTGGGCATGCCGCTGAGCCGGCTCATCGAACGTCGAGCTGATAACCTCCGCTTTCACCTGTCGCTGCCAGTCCGTGACTTCCTCCGGACGTTCATCGATCAGCAAAACGATCAGCGTAACTTCTTTATGGTTCTTAAGAATGGCTCGGGCGATGGCCTGCAAGAGCATGGTCTTTCCGGTTCGGGGAGCCGCCACAATCAAGCCCCGCTGGCCCTTCCCGATCGGGGTGGTAAGGTCCATGACACGCGTGCAGTATTCTTCACGATCGAACTCGAGGTTGATCCGTTCCTCCGGATACAGCGGCGTGAGGTTGTCAAAGAGGATCTTGTCACGCGCGACTTCCGGATCTTCATAGTTGACCTTTTCCACCTTGAGCAAGGCGAAGTATCGCTCGCTCTCCTTGGGCGGACGGATTTGCCCAGACACAATATCGCCTGTTCTGAGATTAAATCGGCGGATCTGTGATGGGGAAATGTAGATATCGTCAGGCCCTGGCAGATAATTTGAGTCTGGAGCGCGGAGGAATCCGAACCCGTCTGGGAGGGTCTCCAATACACCTTCGCCGAATACCACCCCGTTTTTCTCAGTCTGCGCCTGCAAAATGGCGAAGATGAGTTCCTGCTTGCGAAGGTTTGCCGCACCCTCAATCTTTAAGTCTCGCGCGACGTCATTCAGGTCGGCAATCGACTTCTGTTTGAGTTCCGCGAGATGCATAACTTCCCCTTTAACCTGTGTCATACCTCTTCCCTATCAGGCTCTCAACCCGATAGCTCCCCAAAATGAGACATACGATTTAGTACTCATGAACGAATTCACGGAAGTGATGGTCTGGATGTCAACCTGTTTGGTTGTGTTATGGCAGGATCGCTTTAGATGAAGGCGTTTACGATTGAGATTTTGCAGAAACGAAAGTAACCCACTCTTCAACACTCGACGCTGCACCGCCCTGGGATATTTTACGATTGAGATGGGTCTCGGGAGCTGATGTACAGAGGTAATACTTGTTGTATAGAGCGCGAAGTTAGCTTGATATTAGCGTCCAACCGACACATTGTCAATATGAAAGGTCCCTCCACGTTGCCCTGCTGAGGGGTGGCGAGCGCCAACGCCCACACTTCCGCGCGAGCCCTTGCGGCCTCCTCCCCTTGGAGACCTCTCACCCTCGGTTGCAGCCGAACAGGTGTTGTGTTAAAGATTCCGCGGGACACACGCATGGCGAAATCAGATCACGACACACCCGATCGCATATTCACATTGGCCGAGGCGAATGAACTTCTCCCCCAACTGAATCAACGATTTACAACCGTCCGTCGAGCCAAAACCGTCATCGCGAACACGAAGAATGAGATCCAGAAGGCGAGCGCGAACGCCTCGCTCGGTGGCGGCAGCTCGGTCGGGGCAACTTACATTCAGGCCCTGCATGAAATCAGCGGCAATCTACAGGCGATTCACGAGCTTGGCGTGGTGGTTAAAGATGTCGACCTGGGCCTCTGCGATTTCCCCTATAAACATGACGGCCGAATCGTTTATCTCTGTTGGAAGTTTGGCGAGGATGAGATTCGGTGGTGGCATGAGACGTCTTGCGGCTACAAGGACCGCCACCCTTTAGATGAAACAACCGCATCGGAAAGAGACGATTGATTCGTGATGAAATTCGTGATTCTCGGCTTCGACGGCCCTGAGGGCCAAGCCAAGCGGAAAATTCACCGCCCCGCACACCTCGCCAACCTTGAGCCGCTCAATCGCCAGGGGAGGGTGCTGCTGGCTGGACCGTTTACCGATCAAGCCGGCAGTCTCATCATCATTGAGGCCTCCTCCCTCGAAGAAGCCCAAAAATTTGCCGCGGAAGATCCATACATGGTCCACGGAATTTTTGAACGCATTGAAGTCCATCCCTTCCATCAGGTTTTGCCATCGACACCGCCTTCCACATAACTCACCTCTGCTGCACCATCTCGCAGCACCTTTGCGGCTGCTCATTCTTCCCCTTGCGATCTCTCACGGCCAGTCGCCGCCAAGGCACGGCCTAGGCTCAAATCAGCAGCGCCCCTAGATTGACAACGCAAAAGATTGCCACCTATAATGCGCACTTAGCGCCGTTTGTGCAGACGCATCTCCTGTAGTTCAAAAGACCTAAGTGCCTTCAGACGTGCTGGCCCTAAATTTCCCCAGAGTGGGCCTTCTGCTGTGTTGCAGAAAAACATCGAGGAAGCATACAGTGCGTTGACTCCACGCTTTAACCGATGGTGTCCCTTCTCCAAGTTTGTTAACCCCAAAAAGAGAGCAGGTTCGAATGACTCAGTATCGCGTGTTACCAGGCCCTGAACACTTCCTGCCACCGGCCGCAGCCTCGATGGGGATTTATCTCCCCAACCCTGGCGAAGCTCATATCAACGGCGTGATCGTTCCGGAAGAAAAAGCCTACGAAGAGGCGGCACGCCAGTTCCTCACGGCACAAGTCCCAACTATTTTCCCTGGCCCGCTCGTTCTGTGGGCATGGAACGAAAAGGCGGCCAAAAAGGCCGCGGCAGTTCGAAGCCTCTTTGAAACTTTGAAGGAATGCGTACAGCCTGGCCAAAAGCCGATGCTGATCCCGATGCCGGACTACCGCCCTAAGTATCCCAAGATCAATCCCGAAGTCGAAATTAACCCGAACCACCCCAATCTGACCATCTGGCATAACAAGATCGATTGCTGCATGTTTATTGGAGTGCACTGCCATCAGGCAAACCTGTCGCTGAAAATCATCCGTGGCGGCACCTCCTGCTATACCGTCGCAATGTGCGCCCAGGCCGGACATGAAGATGCCATGCTCTCCTTCAGGGACGCCACTGTCGAAAAAATCCTGAAGCTGGGCGAATGGATTCGCAAACTGAAAGGGACCGTTAAACCAAGGCTGGCAGCAGCCAAGACCGGCGCTTCGAACTAACCATTTGAAGCACTGACAACGATTGAAAGGAGGCCGAGTCCATGGCGGAAACGAAATCCCACATCGGGACACAAAATAAAAAGGGCCAGACCTACACTGATCCTTGGAAAATGCTGAATGAGGCACCTCGAAAACCTTCCTTCTATACGGGAAGCGAGGTCATTAAGGAAGCGATCCGCCGTGCAAGCTGCGACGTGATGATCGCCTACCCCATTACCCCACAAAGCGAAGCGGCAGCCCTCATCGGCGAATTGTTTGCCGAGGGATACATTGGGGACTACTTCAGGGGAGAGAGCGAATTCGCCGTGATGTCGCAATGCGCAGGAGCGGCTTTCGGTGGCGCACGGGTGTTCACCACGACCGCAGGACCAGGCACCATGCGGGCAATGGAGAACTTCCCGATGTGGGCGGGCGCCAGACTTCCGATCCAAATGATCGTCACCTGCCGCGGAATCAACTCGCCCCTGTCGATTCAGCCGGACACGTTAGAGATTGCCTACCTCTTGAATACCGGCATGCTGGTCTGGCATGCAGAAACAGCTCAAGACTTTTTTGACTGGATTCTGAAGGGTTACATGGTCTCGGAAGAGCCGGATGTCCATTTACCCCTTGCACTATGCTGTGACGGATTCTTTGTGACCCACACCAAAGACGTGGTCAACCTCACCCCTACCGACATGTGCCTCCCCCCCTACGATCCTTACCGTTCTCCAGTACCCTGCATGGACATGGAATGCCCGCCGGTTCGTATGATGCGGGACCCGTTTGTCATGAAAAGCAACTACATCAGCTATGCGACCCATGCCAGCTGGCAGCAGGAAGTCTGGGCTGCCGTAGAACGGTCGAGAAAGCACACCATTCATTGGCTGGATGGCTTGATCGACACCGAAAATGCCGACGCCGAGGTCATGATCGTTGCATCCGGCACTGCCGTGTCACAAGGACGCGAAGCCATCCGCCTTTTGGAGGATGAAGGCGTCCGTTGCGGGCTCGTGAAGGTCAAGTCTCTCAGGCCATGGCCTGGAGAGGAGATTCGTGAAGCGACGAAGAATGCCAAGCACATCTTTGTCCCGGAATTTAATGTGACGGGCTGGTTGGCGAAAGAGATTAAGGCGACCATTCCCAACAGCGAGCGTGTCTACGCTGGACCACACGTCTGTGGCGGCATGACCATGCCACCGGAAATCATTGTGTCCGAGATTAAGACGGCACTTGGGTTGCGTTCCGAGTCACTCGCTGGCAGAGGTAGCTGAGCTTGCTTCTTCCATGGAGCAGAGAACTGAGCGATCAATTATCCAGATAGACACGCCATGAGGAGGCATACATGAGCAAAGAGCGAATCAAAATTTCGCCGGATCTATATGACATCATGCCATCGGATTACCAGGATTTGGTCCAGAGTGCGACCTATGGCAAAGAAGACCGTGGGTGGAAAGACATCGGCACATCGAAGGAGTTGATTGAACAGCACTCCTTGTGCGCTGGCTGCCCTGAATCAATGGCTTTCCGTTATATCCTGGCATCTCTCCCTAATCCTGAGGACACGGTCATGGTAGGCTCCACGGGCTGCACCAGCCTGGTGTTTCCCATGGTAGCCGTGCACAACATTCACTCTCTTTTCGGCAACCAGAATGCGATTGCCTCCGGCTTGAAGCGAGCCCTGAGCGTTCGTTTCCCCGATCGAGTCAAAGACGTGGTTGTCCTAGCTGGTGATGGCGCAACGGTCGACATCGGGCTTGATATGACCTTGCAGGCTTGGTTTCGCCAGGAAAAATTCACCACCATCTGCTTTGACAACGAGCTGTACGCCAACACTGGTGGACAGGAAAGCGGTTTAATGCAGAAGGGCTTCGTGGCAAAGATGGCTCCGGTTGGAAAGCTCTTCGACAAGGTTCGCCTCCCGGAAATCGCACGAGAGTCCGGTTGCCACTATGTCGTGAACTGCACCGTGAGCAAACCATCGCTCGTTGAGAAAGTCATTCGGAACTCGGTGTTAATCGCCCGCGAAATCGGTCCGACCTATATCCAGCTGTACACGCCCTGCATTCTGGAAATCGGCAAGAACAGCATGGAAGGCCTCCAAGAAATGCGCGATTCTGAAAAGCCGACCGAGCGGTTTGCCTATAAAGAATATGTCAGCGAACCGGCCAAGCAACTGCTGGCGGAACTGGCTGCAAAAGACAAAGAGCGGAAGGCTGCGGCCAAGCAATTGGCTGGGAAGGCTTAAAGAATCGGAGGTCGTCCATGATTAAGAAGAGACTCAATATCCGAATGTCCGGACTCGGCGGTCAAGGAGCCGTCACTGCAGCCCATGTGATGGCTATGGCGGCCAACCGGGACGGGAAGTTTTCAATCTCGAATCCGTTCTTTGGTGCGGAAAAGCGCATGGCTCCCGCGGAAAGCTATTGCCGAATCGGTATCGAACGGATCTACGATCGCGGCGAGTTGGTGTTCCCGGATGTGATTCAAGTGTTCCATCCCCAGGTCATCACCATGGGGAAGAGCTACACGATGCCGTTTTATTCCGGTATCAAGGAAGGTGGCATCGTTATTATCAACTCGGCGCAGAATCTCCTGTCTGAAGAAGATATTCAGCGATTGAAGGATTTGAATGTCGCGGTCTTTTATATCGCCGGAACGGAACTCGCCATCGAGATCGCGGGAACGGAACTGTCGACCAATATGACCATGATCGGATCCGTGGCCGGAATTACTAAATGCGTCTCCATGGAAGCCCTGGACGGCGCGCTGCAAGAGCGATTCGGGAAAAAGTTCGTGGCATCCGGAGGAACGGCCTCTCTGGACGAAGCGATTAAGAAGAAATTCGCGAAGAAAGAAATGTTGCTTCAGAAAAACTTCGCTACCGTAAAACGTGCCTATGAAATCGCCAGCGAATGGGCGGAAAAGAATAAGATTGAGCTGAAAGTGGGTAACCCCGCAGTTGCAGCGTGAGCGCAAGAAAAGGAATCCAGCCACATGTATAACGTTGCACAAGTGATCGATGAAAAATGCACCGCAAAAAAGGGGTGCCGTCTCTGCATCATGTACTGTCCCGAGGCTAACTGTTTGGATCTGAACAGCTCCAAGATGGTGGCAGAAGTGAACATCGACCGATGCAAGGGGTGCGAATTATGCGTCGTGGTCTGTAATGCCGCCAAACATGAAGCAATCGTCATGCAGGCAGTCAGTGCTACGGGCGAACTCATCAATCGAAAGGGCGAATCCGCAGCCCTAGGGCAAGCGTACCAAGGCTAGACGAGCCACACCGGCTCCACCACAAACCCCATGGCGCCGTCGCCGTGGGGTTTTTTGTTAAATGTATGGCTGGAGATGATGAGATGGAACGGGAAGACAATTTACTCGACGAACTCCTCCGCAACATTGCCGGCCTTCTTCACGAATATCCCACAGTCATTGAACGACGCGCCGCGGCCATCAATGCCGAAGGGAAAGACCCTGAATTGGCAGAGAAGCTTTTCAAAGCCGCTGACACCATGCGTGACAGCGGAAATCTTTATCTTACATGGGCAAAACACTTTGCCGCATTGGCAGAAGGCAACACCGACGCATCATCCGACGAGGATGAAACAGAAGACTTCGATATCTAAAAAAGTCTCCCCCTTCGCACTTCAGTTTTGCTACAATGCGGCGGTTCACAATCAAGACTGCATTCCCCGGTAGCTCAGTTGGTAGAGCAGCCGGCTGTTAACCGGCTGGTCGCAGGTTCGAGTCCTGCCCGGGGAGCCAACCTGTACGCTTCTTCGAACTCGTCCCTATCTCGGCAAGCTCGAAGATATTGAAGACGAGCTTGTCGGGGTATACGACGATATCCCTCACAAGACACCGAAGGACCTCCATTTGTTCTTTCGGTAGCAGCGCTGCGAAAACCCTTTGAAAATCTTTCAGATTTCGTAAAACGATCTCTGAATCGTACTCCCTCGCGGAATGCTCTTGGATCTGCCGTTGCACGGCTTGGTACTGGGCTTCTAAGCCCTGCTGTTCTTTGTGCTGACGATGCATCTCTTTCTCAAGGCGTTGCACTGAAACCGTTCCCTGCCCTACCCCTCGCACCAACCTATCTATTTCTCTTTCTAGCCGGTCCAGGCTCGCCTTGAGGCGAATGGCTTCCTGTTCAAGCGGTCGCACTTGCTCTTTTTGATCCCGGTTCAACTCCTCCACAGTCCCTTTCACCCACTCGGCCTGCTGACTCAGAGTGGACAGGTATTCAATAACCTGTCGTTCTACAGCGTCAGCATTGAGGGCCTTGACCGTACAGACCGCATTGTTCTGATGCATCGTCTTGGTGCAGCGGTAGTATGGGATGCGATTAATGGACTGATCCTTTCGACGCTTCTGCGTGTAGTGCGGGGTCATCACTGACTGACATACGCTGCATTTCAGCAGTCCCTTTAAAAGAAACGCTCTTTGGATCTTCGTTTCAGCTCGGGTATGTTCTCGGGCCATCGACTGCACTTTATGGAAGAGCCCCTCCTCCACAATGGCCTCATGCTCGCCCTGGAAAACCTGATCGTTAAACTGTACTTTTCCTTGATAGGTGGGGTTGCTGAGAATGTAATCAATCGTCATCTTCCCCCAAGGCTTGCCAGACCGTGAATACCATCCACGACGATGTAGCTCCGCGCGTAGGCGGGTCAGTGAGGGATCTTGCGCGAAGAATTGAAACATGAACTGCACGCAGGCAGACTCCTGAGGGTGCTTCACTAACCGCTTGTCGTCATTCTGATAGCCAAAGGGGATATTGCCGCCATTCCACAGGCCCTTGGTCGCCCGTTGCTGCATTTTGTCTCGGGTACGATCCGCCGTCATTTCGCGTTCAAACTGGGCAAAGTCCAACAAAATATTCCGCAGCAATCGTCCCATTGGATGATGCGTATCGAGGCTCTGCGTGATGGACACGAATTTGGCCCCATGGCGGTCAAATAAATCCATCAGGACATGAAAATCCTTCACGGATCGGGTCAGTCGATCAATTTTGTAGGCCAACACGCAGGTAATCCGTCCAGCCCGAATATCTTGCAGTAACTCCTTCAAGGCGGGTCGATTCATCGTGTCGGCTGAGAAGCCCGCATCTTCATAGACGCGATAGACGACATACTGTTCCTGGCTTTTACAGTAGGCCTCAAGCTTCTCGCGTTGGGTTTCGAGGGAACTGTATTCCGTGTCGGCTTGATTCCGAGTGGAGACACGCGTGTAGAGGCCGCAAATAGTCGGAGCAGGTGCAATCGCCATTATGCTGTTCCTTTCGCCTGGAGGCCTAACAGGGCTCGTTCCAGCCTATTGGCTAGGCGGATTCGCTGGTGGTACCAAGACACGTAGCAAATAACACGGACCGCGCGCCATGCCATCCCTCGATTATTGAGAACATACAGTAAGACCTCCGGTGCAAGTCGCTCCTTGGGCAATGATCCCATAAGCCAGACTAGGGCAAAGGCGTCTGCCTCGATGTCTCTATGATCATTCCGATTAAGTGATAGCTGTGTATCGGGCTCCCTCATTTCGGGAAGGTGCAAGTGGACATGCCCCAGTTCGTGGGCGATGACAAACTGCCGGTTCAACGGGTTTAATCCACGACGAAGCACAATCATAACCTGGCCTTCGTCACGTGTCGTGATGCCCTCAATCTTAGGCCCAAACGTGGTCTCCAGGACCTCTACCCCTTGATTAGCGGCGGCTTCTTCTTGATGGTGAAAAGGGAGCGTTTGACAGTGGGGATAGACGGCCTGGAGTTTCTGAATAAAGCGCTCCGGTCGTCGCAACCAATGAATGAACGAGGCGAGCAGACCGGAAATAGTCTTCATCGACGTCCTCTCTTTTTCCTTTGATTGAGGATCACCGCCTGCAACTGCTTCATCGCTTCCTTAAGATCTGCCCTGGAGACTGCTTCGTGTGCACTCAACAGTGCCGGGAGCAGCAAATCTGGGACGCGCTTCGCTTCGACAAGCAGCCGCTCGGGCGGATCGACGCGAAGGACCTCCGCCAATTTCAGAATGAGGGTATCGTCTGGCGGGAGTCCCCGTTCGCCCGATAACAGCCGAGAAAGATAGGCCGGCGAAATCCCGGCTTCACTGGCCACGGTCCTGAGACTGAGGTTAACCGTTTCCATTTGCCTTTTTACCAAGGTGCGGAATCCGTGGGGGACCTGTGGGGTATCTCGATTCATCTCTGGATTATTCATAGGACCACTCTATACCTGAAATGTTGTCCAGCAGTCAACGAAAAATGAACAGTTCTATTGACCGTTGGGCAACGACTCTCTATAGTGCCCTTCACGGAGGAGGATGATGATTAAGAACCATCTGAAAGAATGGCGAGCCCGACAAGCCCAGCGCGGCATTTCCAAGGCCGCCCTTGCACGCAGAATACGGGTGAACCGTTCCTATGTCACAAAGCTTGAGCAGGGAAAGGCAGTCCCCAGCCTGCTCGTCGCCCTGCAACTGGCAGAGTACTTTGGTTGCACCGTGGATGAACTGTTTCAGTTACAGCCCGAAACGACCTTAGATCCTTGCTGTACCGATGTGTTGCCCAATGGGCACCATAATGAACATTGAAATTAATTTCGTTCCAGTCGATCCGCAGGCACGTGAAGAACACACCTACTTGTTGCGGTCTCTTCTTCTCCAGGGTGCGCGACGACTCTCCTCAAAGCCTGTCGGCCTTTCCACTAACCCCACAGAGCCCCCTCTACCGGCTCTCTCGTCCCAACCTGCACCTTTGGAGATATTTCATGTCTGAGCCGTATTCCTCCAGGTTCGAGTCAACACCTCATGCGCCTCAATCCGGTGGTCGCCCTGTCAGACCGGAATGGTCACGTAAGCAGAAACGAGGCTATCAGCGGATTCGCTCGCTCTTGTGGTTTTGGGAAGCCCATCACTTTCAGGTGCTGTGGGTCACGCTTTCGACTGCGGACGGCGGACAGGCGGACAAACTGACCTATCATCACAAGCAACTACGCCAGCGAATCGAGCGCCAGCTAGGTTATCGAGGTTTGGAGTACTACCAAGTCCGCACAGAAGAGGGCCATGGAGTGCTGCATATCTTTTGGGCCTGGCGGGTCCCAGACGGCGAACGTCATCGGCGCTTCTGGATTGCCCAACCGTGGCTTTCCGCGCAATGGGAAGCCTTGCATGGCGCCCCAGTGGTCTGGATTAAGGCCTATGAGGCGGGGCAGCGGTCACGTAATCGTTTGAGCCGGTATGTCATCAGTCAATACGTCCAGGATCAATCCGGGTACGTCAACATGTGTTGGTCCTGGAAGCGCTCTCTCGGCTTCCCGATGAGCACTCTGTGGGAAGAGATGAGAAACCAATGGTCCAGTCGTAATGTCTTCCGACGGATTCGAGGGGAATTAGAAATCCCTCGCATCGTCTTAGTCAAAACCTGGGAAGACCTCCTGGCGGGGCACGCGATTCTCTATAACGGGTTTGTTTTGCAATTAACCCTCGGGAAAGGCCTCACATCGAGTAAGCCATGAGCAGCCATACTTGCGTCAAAATGATCAATTCCTTGTTCGGTCCCACCTCTTGCGGACGGACTGGTGTCATTTATGATCGGGCTCGCAAAGGCTGGCTTTGCTCTGAACACGGCAAAGAACGGCTCTGTGAGTTCTGTCAGGCTGATCCGATGTGGGGTTGCATCTGCTATCAGGGGGACGGCGTAGCACGAGAGATCTTTCTCTGTTGCTCGTGTGCAGGGTTCACCACTCGCAAATTCCACTTCTAACCTTCATCTACAGCCGCCGGGAGAGATTTGCACCAAGTAGCCAACCCTTTCGGACCTCAAGGAGCCATTGTATAAACTGTAACACGTTATCGATTGAAGCCTTACGGCCATCCGGCTTCTGCGGCTCAGAGATCTCTTGTCTCAGCCCCACAATAAGCACGGTCTGTGATGATTTTGTGATGGACGCTATGCTAAAGCCATTCCTCATCCTCTCTCGATCATGTGGTGATCATGGCTAAACACATTCTTGTAGTAGAAGACGACTTGGATATTGGTCGCCTCCTGGGGATGCATCTGACCGATTTAGCATATGTCGTAGAGATCGCCAAAACTGGGGTGGAGGGCCTTCAATATGTGCTCTCGAAGAGATATGACCTCATTATTCTCGACGTGATGCTTCCAGGCATTGACGGATTAGAGATATGCCGGCAGATTCGGTCGCTGCCCTCCTACACACCCATCCTCATGTTGACTGCGAAGTCCTCAGAAATCGACCGGGTGCTTGGGCTAGAAGTCGGCGCTGACGACTATCTGACCAAACCATTTAGTGTTCGAGAGTTGCTCGCACGCGTAAAGGCCCTTTTCCGGCGCTCTGAAGCATTCAGGGATAAGACGCAAGATCTTCAGAAAACAATCCGCGCGGAGGGCCTGTATATCGATGTTGAGAAACGAAAGGTCACAGTAGGAGGCAGCCCGCGGGATCTCACGGCCAAAGAGTTCGATTTACTCCTCCAGTTTGCTCTCCATCCTGGCCGGGTTTATACCCGTACTCAGCTTCTCGATGCGGTCTGGGGTTACGGTCACGACGGCTACGAACATACGGTGAATTCCCATATCAACCGATTGCGCGCCAAGATTGAAAAGGATTCCGCCAAGCCTGACTTTATTTTGACCGTGTGGGGCGTCGGGTACAAATTCTGTGAAATAGAAGCATCTCCCTTACAGGACTGACCATGTCGCGGTCACTTTACGGCAAACTCGCCCTTGTGTTGCTCTTCCTGTTTTGTGCGGTTGGGATTTTATACACCCTCCTAACGGTCTTTACGACACGCATGTATCAGCAGGAAGTGAATCAGAAGCTGAACCGCGCACTGGCCAGAAACATCGTTGCCGACCAGCTGCTAAGCAGCCAAGGGGAGGTGAGTCCCTATGCTCTGAAAGAACTATTTCACCTGCTCATGGTTGTCAATCCGAGCATTGAAATGTATTTGCTTAACGCAAATGGAGTGATAGTCAACTTCTCTGCTCCCGCTGAGAAGGTCAAGCGCTCGTCCGTGTCGTTGGAGCCAATACATCACTTCCTGAGCAAAGCGGACACATATCCTATTCTCGGTGACGATCCTCGTGATGTGACTCGGAAGAAGGTCTTTTCTGTCTCTGCGATACCCTTGCACGGACAGCCAACGGGATATTTGTACATTGTCCTTGGCGGAGAAGAATATGACTCCGTTGCCGACATGCTGCAACGGAGCTACATTCTCCGTCTGAGTCTCTGGGCAGCACTCACCGGCTTAGTGTTTGCTCTCTTGGCCGGTCTCTTTCTATTCAACATGCTTACAAGGAGGCTAGGTAAGCTAGCCTCGACAATGGAAACTTTGGCGAAGAACGATTTTTCAGAGGCGCTAGAGGTAACTCCGCAGGATTCTATACCAGAGCGCCACAGTGATGAAATTGATCGCCTGCGGACGACATTCAATCGGATGGTACAACGAATTCTCCAGCAGGTGGCCACTCTGAAACAGACGGACATGCTTCGGCGTGAATTGGTGGCCAACGTGTCGCATGATTTGCGGACTCCTCTGGCATCCCTTCATGGGTATTTGGAAACGTTACTGATGAAAGAAGGAGCACTTACACGAGATGAACATCGGAACTTTTTGGACATCGCACTTAAACAAAGCGAACGGCTTAGTGAACTTGTGGGGGAACTCTTTGAATTGGCTCGGTTAGATTCTCGTGAAGCTCGCATTCAATGCGAACAATTTTCTTTAGCCGAGCTCGTCCAGGATGTGTGTCAAAAGTTTCTCCTCACTGTCGCAAACAAGGGGATAGTCCTAAAGAGTAGTTTTCCAGATGATCTTCCATTTGTGGAGGCCGATATCGGCCTCATCGAGCGGGCGTTAGAAAATATAATCCATAATGCTACCCGCTACACAGCAAGCGGTGGTTCGATTGCGATCTCGTTAAGCCACGAAGCCAGCTCGGTCACAGTACGCATTTCTGATACTGGCTGTGGTATCGCTGCTGGGCACCTACTTCATATTTTTGATCGCTTTTATAGAGCGAATCGACAAAATCAGTCAGGAGGAGCCGGGCTCGGGCTGGCCATCACTAAGCGAATTATCGAGCTACATGGAAGCACAATTCGTGCGGAGAGTACGCCAAACGTCGGAACTATCATCATCTTTGAGTTACCCACTGCTCATTCCTAGTCTCTGTTGTTCCAAGCCCTAATGGGCCGGTCCAACACCCTGCGTGATACAAATGTGACAATTTCGTGAGACCTCCGTGAAGAGGGATGACTATGCTAAACATGTATTGTGTTAGGCAGCGTTTTCAAACGAAAAGGAGAACAGACTTATGAAGAGAATCAGTCAATTTGGTATGGTTGCGCTTCTATTATGTTTCCTGCCAACCTTGTCTGTAGCAAGTGAGTCTGCCGTGGATCGCGAGAAGCTCTTAAAGGATTCCGGCGTCTATGCAACGTTTGCCGTGTTCAAGATGGGAGAACACTGGTGGCAGGTGGATCATGAAGCACGTGTCAAGGCGGCCTCCGAAGTGAAAAAGGTGTTCGAGAAGCACGCCGATAAGTTAGTAGTCGATACGCATTTGCTTCGTGGTCTGTCCGAGAGAGCCGATTTCCTTGTCAGGATTCACTCGAAAGAGATGGTTCATAATCAAAACTTCCTGATAGACCTCATGGGCACCACTATGGGGATGGACTTGAAGAATACCGACACCTTCAATGGCATCACCAAAACCCTAAATTATGTCCCTAGCTTCCCAGAAGAACTGAAGGGGGAGTTGAAGACACCACCACCTCAGGGCAGCCCATACGTTATAGTGGTTCCTATACGCAAGGACGCAGAGTGGTGGATTTCTGGACAAGACACCCGAACGGGCCTGATGAAGGAACACACGGATGCGACGGTCGCATACTTGAAGACGGTGAAACGGAAGCTCTATCACTCCAGCGGGTTGGATGATTGGGATTTCATTACCTACTTTGAAACATCCAAGCTGGATGATTTCAACAATCTTGTGACTGGATTGCTCAAGGTCAAGGAGAACCGTCATAACAAGCGTTTCGGTGATCCTCTCCTGTTGGGGACCATTCGACCATTGGATGAAATCCTCGATATTCTCAGTCGTTAGTCCATTCCCCTCGCACGTTCGACAACACGGTGACCACCTGGGAACAGGTGGTCACTTCTATGCCAGTACGCACAAATCCCCACTTCTAATATTTAGTTTATAGCCTCTATATGGCCCCACCCTGTCACCACCTGTTGGCTTCTCAGGGGGTGAAAGGGTGGGAATACAGGGTTATTTTCAAATGGTGACGGCGATGCGCTAGCTTGGCCGTCCCCTTGGTGAATTACTGGCCTATGCAGAGTTGAGATGAAGACTTTTTCTGACCAGGATTATCAAATAGACGCGAAATATGCTGACCACGAAGGCCCGCCGGCCGCTCCGGACTGCCGGGGCCGGACGGCCGGGGGGCTCGGGGGCGCAGCCCCCGCTTCACTTGATTCATATAGTCAAAGTAGGACAGATTACTGATGCTGCTAGTTCGGTATGGATGGAGTTATTTCCCTGCCGCGCCTACGCAACGACTGATTACTCAAGACTGAATGCGCTGAACATAAATATGCTACCTTTGCGTGCCGACCGTCCTAACTATTGTGGCATGGCCACAATCCTATAAGGAAAGGCTTCCTCGTGGAATCGTGGAACCAATTACTTAAAGATCCAGCAAGCTATTGCTTCAGTCTTGGAGTGGGCGCGATTCTCGGGGTGTGGTGGGCGAGGATGACGCCTGCTCAATCCAACGTCACTCTCGTGATCGGCGTGCTGGCAATTAGTGCGGCCGTTGCCTTCAAAACCGGAGGACTGCCACCTTTAGTCCGGGGACTTTGGATCGGCGCAGCGCTGTGCTTGGTGGGGCTATTTGTCAATTACCAACTATGGACCCCGCGTGCGGAAACGCTCGATGCAAAGAGGGTAGTTCTAGCCCAGGTCGAGAACGCAGAGTATCGAGAACTTGTGGTTCAGGTAATCCATGCCTTTGAACCACATGCTTACATTTCGGTAGCGGGGGCAGTACTCGGCCCTGACGGAGCACGGACGGTGGATATTCAGGTGTGGCCGGTCAGCGGTGGGGTCCGGGGACCAACAGTCATTGATGTTATTGATCGACCAGACGCCAAACCTGTGGGCATCGATGCTATTGATATAGCTGACTCCAAGCGTCGCGACGTTCGAGCTAAAGCGATGTTGTTGTGCAGTAACACCGGCTTTGATGCCTTGGCTATTCAGAAAGCAAAGCGCGCCAACATTGGGTTAATTTCCGTTTTAAAACATGGGGACAAGCGAATCAGAGGCAGGATAGTAGAGGAAATATATCTGCGAAGAGTGAACGTGAGCCCATTTACTGTGGATTACGAAGGCGCAAGCACGGACGATTTGGAAACACTACGCCAATACATGACGGCGACCCATAATGTGACATATATGGGTGGGTCAGTTGCTAGTTGGCTGCAACAGCGTGCTTTAATGATTATCTCTAACAATCCAGAAGTAGAACAGCCACTTATTGCCCGGTTTGATCTCAAAAAACCCACGGAATTTCTTGTACAAGGTCATCAAGTGAATCTGCGAGCACTCTCTATTCGTTTTCACCCGCGAGTGCAGTGGCTATCTCAAATTGTCACACTAGACGCTAAGAACGGCATCTACGACTATGTTCGAGGCCGTGTGCGACTTGCCGCTGGGTCTAATTCATACGTCATCGAAGGTGTGAACTTTGACACAGCGAAACCGATGGCTTCGCCACCACCAGTGTCTGGCATTGGCGTTGGTTTACATCCTGGAGAAGTTGATATAACGCTTTTGATGATAGAGGGACTTGACCTGCCACAAGGAACACAAATCCCTAAGTTGGAGGAATTGGTGAAACCTGATGATTTATCGATGACAATAACGGGGTCTCAACTGGCACCTTAGGTCTTTAGACCGTTGGCATTCCCGTTTGAATGATAATTACCATTTGTTATGAGTGGCAATGCAAACTGAAGCGTCCGACTGGGATACAGCGCGGGGAGCCACAATACAAAGGGGGCTGACGGAATAACACCGCCAGCCCCTTCTCTTTTTGCCTGATCTTTCTTACCTCTTCACTAGGACGACTGTTTAGGCAAGGGCTTCGAAACAACTCCACTCTTCAAAACAATCTCGCAAATATGATCGAGCCGCTCGATGTGTTCATAGGCTCCCCAAGGGT